>JANOPU010000214.1:0-6640 GCA_031422055.1 Ferruginibacter sp. | reverse complement strand
GTTCCTGCCTTGACTTTTTTGCAACTTTTTTTGTCAAGAAAAAAAGTTGAGAGTAACAATCAATTAGTAACTAACAATTAATATCTTACCCAGGACTCTAGTTAATAAGGTTCCATTTTTTGTAATACCTAACATAAGATTTTTTAAAAAGCCAATTTACAATAAAACCCTTTACCGTATTTACTTTCAGCGAATTATAAAATAAAAAAATACTCAATTGCGTAATTTGGGTTAAATTGAAATAGTTTAATCTAATGCTCAAAAGTAAAAAAATATGAAATTGATCATTATCGGCGGCGGCTTCGGAGGTTTAAGACTTGCCCGTAAACTCAGCAATATGCCCGGCTTTGATATCATCATGATAGACCGTTTCAATTACCACCAGTTTCAGCCATTGTTTTATCAGGTAGCCACTTCAGGATTAGATGCAAGCAATATTTCATTTCCTTTACGAAAGGTTTTTCATACCAGTAATAATATAAATTTCCGAATGGCAGATGTAAGTGATATTCTTATTGAAAAGCAAATGGTAAAAACTGATATTGGAGACTTTCATTATGATGTTCTGGTAATAGCAACCGGTGCAGATACTAATTTCTTTGGCAATGCTCAAATGGAGGCAAATGCCTTTCCAATGAAGAGTACGGTTGAAGCACTTCAATTGAGACACAGGTTGCTTCACAATTTTGAAGACGCGGTGAATATAAAAGAGGATCAGCAATTGCAACAATTAATGAATATCGTAATTGTTGGTGGCGGACCTACGGGTGTTGAACTCAGTGGAGCCATTGCTGATATGAAACGAACTGTATTACCAAAGGATTATCCGGAACTTGATTTTAAAAAAATGAATATCTATCTGTTGGAAGGTACCGGAAAAACATTGGCATCAATGAGTACAAAAAGCAGTGAACAATCGCAACAATATTTAGAGCGGCTTGGCGTAACCGTATTAACAAATACTTTATTGAAAGATTATGATGGTCAAACTGCAACATTGCAGGATGGAAATACGATCAAAACATCTTTGGTCATCTGGGCTGCTGGTATCAAAGGAAATGTACCAACGGGTATTAGTAAAGAACTGATCGCAAAGGGAAACAGGATAAAAGTTGACAGACAGTGCCGGGTAATAGGTATTGAGCATGTTTATGCCATTGGAGATGTGGCTTATATGGAAGAACCGGCATGGCCTAACGGGCATCCGCAAGTTGCACCTGTTGCAACACAACAGGCGGATTTGCTTTCATACAACCTTAAGAACATTGTAACGAATAAAGAAAATAACCAGGCTAAAGAATTTGTATATCATGATAAAGGTTCAATGGCAACAGTCGGCAGAAACCTTGCCGTAGTTGATATGCAAAAACCGATTTTGCATTTCAAAGGTTTTTTTGCATGGCTGATATGGATGGCACTTCACCTGATGTTGATACTGGGTGTAAAAAACAGGTTCTTTGTTTTTATTAACTGGGTATACAATTATTTTACCAGGGATCAAAATCTTCGGCTGATATTTAAAGAGTTTTACAGGCAACCTAAAAAATAATGAAAATAATATAATAGAAATGTACTCGGGTATGATAAGGTTTAGAATACTTTAATCATATGTTTTACTTTTTTTGCCCTGCTTCTAAAACCAGCTGTTTGCTGCGGAAGCTGTTCTTCAATAATTAATAATAATTCCGGAACAATGTCAGGGTACTTTTTAGTCAGGTTTCCCAATACGGTCATTGAAAATACTTTGAGCGCAAGTGCTTCAGTGGGTGATTGCAGGTATGCAAAACACAAATTCATTATTTCACCATGAAATTTCACAGGTATTTCAATATCCTGCATTAATCGTAAACTATTTCGTTTTACTGCATTGTGAAGTTTTTCCTTTTTCAAATTATTGATCAGATCTTTCCAATGCCTCGTAATAAATACAGGATGTAATATAACACAATTGCTAACCGGCCATGCAGCTCTTTGAACCACCCGGTAATCGTCATGCAGGAATATGTAAAATAATTCATCAAATCGCTTTTGATCTGCACCAACCCATTGCAAAATTTTATTGCATTGCACTTTAGAATGTTCATTTAGAATTTCTTGCCTTACATTCATGTTTCAAATATAAGCACTGAATTAGTTTAAACAATTTTACGGCTGATGTTACATACAGTATTAAAACAATTTGGTTTTGAAGGAGATGACTGTAAAACAGAACCATTTGGTAACGGCCTGATCCATTCAACCTGGCTGGTTGAAAATAAAAAGAAAAAATATATTCTTCAACGGATTAACAACCAGGTTTTTTTGTATCCGGAAGACATATCTTTTAATATAAAACTGATCAGCGATCATTTAAAAGTACATTTCCCAGGTTATTTATTTGCAGAATCTTTACCTGCCATAGATGGAAGCAACCTGGTGAAAGTATCGGAAGGCTATTTTCGGATGTTCCCTTTTATAGAAGGTTCTCATACGATTGATATCATTGAAAAGCCTGAACAGGCATATCAGGCAGCAAAACAATTTGGCAGGTTCACAATGTTATTATCAGATTTAGATGTATCACTTTTAAAAATAACCTTACCCGATTTTCATGATCTTACCCTGCGTTACAGGCAATTTGAAAACGCTTTACTACATGGTAATAAGGGCAGGATACTGCAATCGAAAGATCTGATCACGTTAATCAAACAACAACAATACCTTGTCGCTGAATATGAATATTGCAAATTGCATTTTAAGATCAGGTGTACACATCATGATACAAAGATCAGTAACGTTCTATTGGATGACAACAATAAAGGGCTTTGTGTTATAGACCTTGATACAGTTATGCCCGGATATTTTATCAGCGATGTAGGAGATATGATGCGTACATATCTGAGCCAGGTAAGCGAAGAAGAAAAAGATTTTTCAAAAATTGAAATTAGAAATGAGATCTATCAGGCCATTGTTAATGGATATATGTCTGAAATGGGAGCGGAGTTAAGTGATCTTGAAATAAAACATTTCAGCTTTGCCGGAAAGATGATGACCTACATGCAGGCAATCCGTTTTTTAACAGATCATATAAATGATGATGTTTATTACGGTGCAAAATATGACGGGCATAATTTTATTCGTGCCCGAAATCAAATTACTTTATTGAAAAAAATGCAGGATTTTAATTTCGGTTGATATCTATTTTTTCTCCAACAGGATGTTCACAGGTAAATTTGTGTCCAAGTATATTTGCAATTGTTTGCGCAAATTGTTTTTGATATAATTGTTGTGTTGTTTTTACTTCTCCTCTTGCATTTATTCCCGGGCCAATAAGGGCAAACCATATCTGGTGTGAATCTTTGATCTTGTTATTATGGCTTGTCCATTCTTCCTTAACTATATTTCCCCTTCCATGATCGGTTGTAATAAAAATAGCCGTTCTGTTTTGATAATACCGGTTTGCTTGTATATAATCCCAAAGGTCATGTATCCAACGGTCAACCTTGTATGCAGCATTCAGGTAATCTTTGTAATGGCCTAAGTGTGCCCATTCATCCGTTTCACCATAAGAAATATATAAAACCTTCGGTTTATTTACCTGCAAGTATTCAAATGCCGCGTAATGAGTAAAAACATCCAGACATTCTTCTTCACCAAATGGTTTATATGAATCTTTTGATAAGGTATTGATCATTCTTTCATTCATCGTTGGAGTGGCTCCACCAAAAAGATCAAAAGCAGAGAACACAGGAATTTGACTTCGTTGTTCATTTAATATTCTGTCAAAAGCATTCCATGCTCCAAATGCAGCAATTTTATTTTTAAACTTAGGCACTTTGTTTAAATATTCCAGAAGATTTGTATTTGGATTTGCCGGGTATGAATTGCTGTTAATAGCCGTATCCGGATAACCTGTAAAGATTTCGTTGTAACCGGGATAAGAGAACCAATAAGGGTTAGCGTTATCTACATTATTATTAAAATCGCGGTTACCGTAGATCTGGCCGCTTCTTTCAATAGTGCTCCATAAAAAAGGCATTAATTTTTTCCGGCGTTCATCATAGTTGTTACCCCAGTATTTTTTGTACAAATATGCACTGTCATCCTGGTTGAATTTTTTATTATTTGCAATGGCGCTATCCATTCCTTTAAAAACTTCCTGCCAGCGCAAGCCATCCGTAGTTATAATTATGATGTTCTCAGCAGTTTGTGAAAAAACAAATTGCGAAATAACCAGGATAAATAATGTGATAATAATTCTCATAAATTTTAATTTTATTATTTAGAAAGAATATCATACATGGAAATGATCTTCAAATTAGATAAAATATTACTAGCAGAATGGATATTTTTGAAAGTTACTTTTTTAATAATACCAGCTTTCAAGTCAAAATAATTGTCAGAGGGAAGCAATTCATTTTCTGCAGAGTTTATGTAAACATATTTTGCATCGGTATCTGATGATATTGTTATATTACTTCCGGTAATAGTAAATTTAAAAACCGGTTTTCTCAATTTCAGATTTTTTGGATAAACTGAATCTTTTATTGGCATCATGTCATCCCTATATGCCTCTTTAACAGCATACCAGGCTGCTTTAGGCTGCCTGCTGTAATCAGTGATACTCCAACTGGTTACCGGCCAACAGTCATTGTATTGCCACAATAAAGTGCCCATATTTACGGGCGACTTGCTGCGATGAATTGCAATACTGTTTTTTAAAATATAATACTGAAGGCATTGAGTCAGGTATGTATAATCTTCCAAAGAAAGCTTTTTTAATTGCACGGAATCTATAAAATAGCGTAACAGATAATGGTCTAATTTTTTAAATCCGTCTGTAGCTTTCTGATGTGCTTGCATAACAGGTGAATGTAAACGCCTGTCTGCAGCATCAGTAAAACTTTTAATGGTATTCATATTCGGCATTGATTGCATACCATATTCACTGATGAATCTGCCCGTTTTTGTTTCAAATATTTCCCAATCCTGTAGTCCCCACCACAAACCCCAGTAATGACTGTCAGCTTCTGTTAAACTTTCTTTCCGCCCCCAGCCATACTTGGGAGAAGTAGAAATATAAGGCCTTGTTCCATCAAATTCATTGACCCATTTGGGTAAACTGTCATGAAACATTCTTTTATAATCATTCCATACCCTGGCAGAATCAGATCCATGTAAATTAAATTGCCCCTGCCATCCCCAGTTATGCCAGGCTTCATCAATTTCATTGTTACCGCACCATAGCACGATACTGGGATGATTGCGCAACCGCTCAATTTGGTATTTAACTTCTTCTTTTACACTATTAAAAAAATGATCATCCCCATGTATCATACCACCGGCAAACATAAAATCCTGCCAAACCATTATGTCCAGTGAATCACAGAGGTCATAAAATTCATCTGCTTCATAAACACCACCACCCCAAACACGCAACATATTCATATTGGCATCTTTGGCGCTTTGCAACATTATACGATAATCCTCTTTTTTTAACCTGGGTAAAAAAACATCCGCGGGTATCCAATTGGCTCCTTTTGCATAAATAGGTTTTCCGGATTTTTCAAAATAAAAGCAAGTTCCTGTTGAATCCTTTTCTTGGATAAGTTTTACATTATTTTCAACACGAGTATGCGTGGGTTTTATCTTAATAGCATTCCATCCTTCCAGTTTAATTTTTTTCCAGATCCCACAGGTAACAAATGTCGGGCCCCAATCCCATCCAAAGTGATATTGTGCTTTCCTGGTATATACCCGGGCGTTATCCGGTAAAATAAATGGAAGTATTTTTCTGGCAATTGAATCTGTTTTGTTTTTTGCAGAAAAGAACACGATCCTTAATTCATTGCCTGATTTTTTTAAATGTGACTTTACCGGAACTTTCCAGCCCCTGAACATATTATCTGCCTGTAAGATCAGTACATCATTGAGATAAACATCTGCGTAAGTATCCAAGCCATCAAAAACTAATTCAACCTGTTGCTTATTGAATAATTCTTCGTTTACGTTAAACACTGTTCTGTATTCCCAGTCACTTGTACCGATCCATTGTAGTTTACTTTCATTGATGCCAAAATATGGATCGGGTATAAGTTTGTTGGCAAGTAGATCGGTATGTATGGTACCCGGCACAGAGGCTTTATCCCATATTTTTTCGCCTGCCTTTCTGAATTGCCAGTTTTGATTTAATTCAAATATAAGAGGCTGGCCATATGCTGTCAGGGAAACAAATAAAATGAATAATAATATTATCTTTTTTTTCATCAATCAACGCTTATAATTAACTACTGTAACTGTCATGCTGAGGAACGAAGCATCTCCTTTAAATATCTTTACGATGATAAATTCTAGTAGGTGGCCATTCTCCCAATAATTCTTGATTCAGGAATTCCCATCCGGGATTAAAATTTGTAATCAGATAATTTTTTTTTACTCTTAGCCAACCTTTTATTTCTTTCTCTCTAGCAATGGCATCATTTACATATTTGTAAGATTCATAAAATATCAAAAAATGACAATTGTATTTTCCTGTAAAGTGTTTCTTGTCAATCCTGTCTGTATAATGTTCAATAATTCTTTGTTCCAAGTTATTTGTCATACCAGTATATAAAACAGTTTTTGTTTTGTTTGTTAAAATGTAGACATAATATAATTTTTC
>JANOPU010000213.1:0-3797 GCA_031422055.1 Ferruginibacter sp. | reverse complement strand
TTTCCTTACCGGTAAGGAAAAAGATAAAAAATGAAAAACAAAACATATTTTATTAATTTTCAATAATTATACAGCAGTGTCAATTAAATTATACCTGCAGATTTACGCAGATTAAAAATCGCAGACAATCGCAGAAATCTGTGAAAATCTGAGGGTGTTCAATCTTCATGTATCAGCGGGGAGAAAATGCATAAACCATACAAATGGCAAAGGAAAATTTATAATAGATTTTTAGTTTTTGCAAAACAAGATGATTATCTTAATTTACCCATTCCAATTTTTTTAAACAAACACTAACTGGTTTTATGAAGATCGTAGAAATAAAAGTGCTCAAGGGGCCTAATTACTGGAGCGTAAACCGCACCAAGTTGATTCAGATGAAACTTGATCTGGAAGAAAAAGAGCAAATGCCCACTAATGCCATTCCCGGTTTCAGAGAAAGATTGGAAGCCATGATGCCAACATTGATAGAACACCGTTGCAGTGTTGGAACCCGTGGCGGTTTTTTTGAACGGGTGGATGAAGGCACCTGGATGGGCCATGTGATCGAACATATTGCTTTGGAGATACAGACACTGGCAGGTATGGATACCGGTTTTGGCCGTACCAGGGGTACCGGAAAAGAAGGAGAATATTATGTATGTTTTAGTTATATGGAAGAAGATGCAGGTGTTTATGCAGCAAAAGCTGCTGTGCGCATTACCCATGCATTGATATTTGAAGAACCCTATTCACTGGAGGAGGACATTCAGAAATTAAGGGAAATACGGGAAGATACCAGGCTTGGGCCCAGTACTGGCTGTATAGTTAATGAAGCGGCAAAAAGAGGCATCCCCTATATCAGGTTGAATAAAAATTCCCTGGTACAGTTAGGTTATGGTGTTCATCAGAAAAGGATCAGGGCTACCATTGCCAGTACCACAGGCAATATTGCAGTAGATATTGCCTGCGATAAAGAGGAAACCAAGAATTTACTGGGGGCCGCAGAAATACCGGTACCAAAAGGCGATGTAGTTCGCACGGAAGAAGCTTTACTCAGTGCAGTTAACCGTATTGGTTATCCCATCGTAATAAAGCCAATTGATGGCAATCACGGTAAAGGCAACACTACCAATATTACTACCTGGGAACAGGCACTGGTTGCATTTGCTGCCGCCAAAGTGTATGGCCGCAATGTGATCGTGGAAAAATATATTACCGGTTTTGATTTCAGGATCCTGGTGATAGACTATAAATTCATCTGTGCTGCTTTACGTACACCCGCTGCCGTTACCGGGGATGGAAAAAACAGTATTCAATTTTTACTTGATGAAACCAATAAAGATCCACGCAGGGGTTATGGTCATGAAAAGGTACTTACACAAATTACCATTGACCAGTTTACCCAAAAAATGCTGGATGATAAAGGATACTCACTGGAAACCATACCTGCAAAAGGTGAACTGGTATTACTTAAACCAACAGCCAATTTATCAACGGGTGGCACAAGTACGGATGTAACTGATGAAGTGCACCCTGCAAACATTACCATGTGTGAACGTATTGCAAAGATCATCGGGCTGGATATTTGTGGAATAGATATTATGGCTATGGATCTCAGGTCCCCTGTAACAGAAAACGGCGGTGCCATCCTTGAAGTAAATGCAGCACCAGGGTTCAGGATGCATATAGATCCTTCTATCGGGTTACCCCGGAATGTGGCAGAACCCGTTGTGGATATGCTTTTTCCCAAAGGCAGTGCAGGAACGATCCCAATCATTGCTATAACCGGAACAAACGGCAAAACAACCACTACAAGATTAGCTGCACATATAGCAAAAACAGCCGGTTATAAAGTTGGCTATACAACCAGTGACGGAGTATATATTCAAAACCAGTTGATGATGAAAGGAGATTGTACCGGGCCGCTATCTTCACAGTTTGTTTTGAAAGACCCTACAGTGGATTTTGCTATACTGGAATGTGCCAGGGGAGGTATTTTAAAGAGCGGACTTGCCTTTCAACATTGTGATGTAGCCATTGTTACAAACATCAGTGCCGATCATATTGGCCTTGGCGGTATCGATACAATGGAACAAATGGCAAAAGTAAAAGCAGTAGTCCCGGAAACAGTTTTTAAACATGGGTATGCGATCTTAAATGCTGAAGACGACCTGGTATTTGCCATGAAAAAAAGCCTGCATTGTAATATCGCTTTATTCAGCATGGATGAAACCAATCCAAGGATTGTTGAACATTGCAAAAGTGGCGGCTATGCGGCAGTCTTTGAAAATGGTTACATCACTATCATGAAAGGAACCTGGAAGATCCGTGTGATAAAAGTTGCGGAAGTTCCTATCACATATGGAGGAAAGGCATTACACAATGTTATGAATTGCCTTCCTGCCGTATTGAGTACCTATTTCTGGAGGAATATTGAAATAGATGATATTAAACTGGCGCTTCAAACTTTTATTCCCTCGGCAACTCAAACACCCGGAAGATTGAATATGTTCCAGTTCAGGCATTTTAAATTTCTGGTAGATTTTGCACACAATCCCGCAGGACTGGAATTATTATGTGATTTCGTAAGCAAGATGGAAGGTGAACCAAAAGTAGGTATCATCAGCGGTACCGGCGACAGAAGAGATGAAGACATCAAAGAACTGGGCAGAATATCAGCAAAGTATTTTGATGAGATCATTATTCGATGCGATAAAAATCTGCGTGGCCGTACAGCTGAAGAAATTGTAGGCCTGCTGCTTGAAGGAATTGCAGAAACCAAGCCAAAAGATATTCCTATTACTACTATATATAACGAAAAGGAAGCCATCATGCATGCTTATCATACTGCCAAACCGGGCTCACTGATCACGATCATGTGCGATGTGGTGGCAGAAGCGCTGGATCTGATAAAGGCGTTGAAGGAGAAGGAGGATCTGGAATAAGCTGTTAGCTATAAGTTGCTAGCTTTTAGCTAGAACTAAATATTTTTCAGTTTTACTTAATATTTATAAGTTATTAATATGAGGTAAATTAATTAAGTGCAATAAGTTTGCACAGCTTATAGCATATAACTTAAAGCTAATAGCTTTTTTTATGCGCAATTTTAAAGAATTAAAGATCTGGCAGAAAGGTTATCAAATTGCAGTTAATTGTTTCAAACTGACAACAACATTTCCTGCACAGGAAAAATTCGGCCTGATATCGCAATTAAACAGGGCATGTATATCAATTCCTTCAAATATTGCTGAAGGAAGCAGCAGGAACAGTAGAAAAGAATATAATCGTTATATAGAAATATCATTAGGTTCCTGTTTTGAGGCAGAAACACAACTTTTAATAGCTCAGAAATTAAATTTTGGAAATCCTGAATCACTTATCGAAATCCTGCTACAAATCACCGAAGAAGAGAAAATGCTTACCGCCTTTAGCAGAACACTTCTTGCTAATAACTAATACCTATCGGCTAATGGCTATTAACATCAAAAACATTTGGTACATTTTTTCACAACCCTTATTTTTGCACACCCAAAGAAATTCGGGGTAGATGATTGGGTTATGGTGTAAAGGCAGCACAACAGATTTTGATTCTGTTTGTCTAGGTTCGAATCCTAGTAACCCAACGAAGGTTTTAGGCTCTATCATTTGATAGGGCTTTTTTCATGTAATACACTCCCCTATTGGCTTTAACTTCATCAAATTGAAAGTATAGCTGGACTCAATATCAATCAAGAAATCATGTTCCTGCCATCCGGCATTCTTACCATTTCAACCAAAATCTGCATTTAAACCCCATTATAATTGATTTCCTAATT
>JANOPU010000212.1:0-2871 GCA_031422055.1 Ferruginibacter sp. | reverse complement strand
TATCCAAAGACGGAGGACATAAAGCCTTTCAGTATGCGATGAACATTGTACATCACAGCGAGAAACCGCCGTACACGCAAGTACATACGGTGGTGTGAGAGGACAGGTAGCCAATTAATGGCTACCTTCCTACTCGATTATCAGATACTTATTTACTAATAATGTTTTATTGCATTATCTTATATGTCATGTGAACATAGTTTACTTGAAATAAAGGAATTACTTTAAAAATGCCTTCAATATCTACTTTGGTTGTAACTTTAAGTTATTACTTAAACCAACAGTTCAGTGAGAACTTTTTGTACATACAATCTCTCAGGAATGAAATGCTACAAGCATATTAAAATTCTTTTTACATTTTCCTTATTTTTTCTAATTATCAATACTGTTGTATTTAGCCAGGAAGTTATATCACAAAATGAAAGAATTAGTGATACAAAAAATAGCACTTCATCAGCAGGAGATTTATTAAAAACTGCCAGTCCGCTTTGCATACCACCACCGATATCTGTTAGCCCATCCAATTCTTTGATCTGTAATCCGGGAGGAATATCTGTTTCTTTATCAGCCATAGGAGCCACAACATATAGCTGGTCACCTTCCACCGGATTATCATCAACATCAGGCCCAAATGTAACTGCCATCCCGCCAACAACAACAACGTATACTGTAACAGGTATTGATGAATTTGGTTGTCCGGGCACAACAACTGTTACTGTTACCGTTGGAAACAAGCCTGTCTTATCGCCGGTGGCATCTCCCTCATCTATTTGCTCAGGAACGAATACAATACTGAATGCAAATGCAATCATGCCTGCATTAACTTATTGCACCCCAACCTATATTACTGGAACAAGCCAGGGAGATTTTATTGCACAGGTACACATTCTTACCAGTACATTAAATAATACTACCGTGGGAGCTCCCAGTCCTTATTATACTTTGTTTCCGGCAACAGGAGCTACAACTGCGAGCCTTGTTGGTAATACAGTTTATACTATGTCGGTAAAAGGAGGCATATTCGGCACTTGTTTCATCAGGGGATGGATCGATTATAACCAGGATGGAGTATTTACAGCGACAGAGACGATTGGGATATCTCCAAATGTTGGAGCTTCAACATCAGGAGTAATTGTATTTACAGTTCCCCTAAACGCTATAAATGGTGCTACACGTATGCGTTTACGTTCGAGTGATATTCCTCCCGGCCCGGGTACTGGTGATTTCTGTGGGGTAACCAACAGTACTTTTGGAGAAACGGAAGATTATGTGATCACAGTTGCAGGTGCAACTGCACAATTTACTTATGTATGGTCACCGGCTACATTCTTAACAAGCACAACTGCTAATCCAACTTCAGCTTTGGCAGTTACCGCTACTACAAATTATAATTGTATCGTTTCGGCACCAAGTGGTTGTGTGGCCACAGGTAGTATACCCGTAACAGTTAATCCAATCATTGTTAACAATCCGGCTACAACAACCGGAATAAGTGGTACTTTTTTCAATCAAACTTTTACACAATCGGGGGCAGTTGGCGGAGCAATTTTTACATTAAATACCGGTACACTTCCAACTGGATTAACTTTATCTGCTGCTGGAGTTTTGAGTGGTACACCAACACAAACAGGAAGTTTTTCAATCACAGTAAGAGTTACTGCTGGTAATGGTTGTATTGGAACAGGTACCACTTATACTTTAGTGATCAGTGGAAGTTCAACTATAACCGTTAACCTGAAATTATTTTTGCAGGGTTATTATATCGGAGGTAGTTTCATGCAAACGGTTTTAAATAATCAGACTGTACTAAATTCATTATCCAACGAAACAGATACTATAACAGTTGAATTGCAAGATCAATCCTTATTCACGTTGGTAGATTCAAAACAAGCAGTATTATTAACGAATGGAACAGTTTCCGCCACTTTTACACAGCCGCCTGGTTTGTACTTCATAGCAATTAAACACAGAAATTCTATACAAACCTGGAGTGCAAATCCTGTTTCTTGTCCAACACTAACACCATTTGATTTTACATCTGCTGCAAATCAGGCGATGGGCAATAATATGGTGGAAGTACAGCCGGGTATATGGGCAATTTTCACAGGCGATATCAATCAGGATGATTTTATAGATGGGAACGATTTTCCTGCATTTGATACCGATAGTTTTAACGGTATAAATAGTGTTTATGTTTCTACCGATATGAATGGTGATGGGTTTGTTGATGGCAATGATTTTCCGGTATTTGATGTGAATAGTTTTAACGGGGTTTCGGCGGTACATCCTTAGCGTCCGAATGTTATAAAAATAAAAAATCCCGTTTTATTAAAAACGGGATTTTTATTTTATGCTGTTGCATCCGCCATATCCGGTATATCAGCAGCTTTATACAAACCTGCATCTAATTTTTTCTTAGTTTCTTCGAATGCTTTTAAGGTAAGGTCAATATCCTCATCACTGTGTGCGGCTGTTGGTATCAGCCGGAAAATGATATCACCTTTTGGAATAACAGGATACACCACAATGGAACAGAAAATATGGTAATTCTCTCGCAGGTCCATCACCATTTGTGTGGCTTCAGGCACATCGCCCTTCATGTATATAGGGGTTACTGGCGAGTTGGTATGGCCAAGATCAAAACCTCTTTCTTTCAGGCCACTTTGAAGACGGGCCACATTATGCCATAATTTTTCTCTCAACTCAGGCATACTGATGACCATCTCCATGCGCTTCAGCATACCTTCAACGATCAGCAATGGCAGGCTCTTTGCAAAGATCTGTGAGCGGGTATTGTAGCGTAGATATTTTAAAACTGCTTTTGGCCCGCTGATGAATGCACCGATGCTCCCCATGCTTTTTACAAAAGTG
>JANOPU010000211.1:0-4455 GCA_031422055.1 Ferruginibacter sp. | reverse complement strand
TATCCAAAGACGGAGGACATAAAGCCTTTCAGTATGCGATGAACATTGTACATCACAGCGAGAAACCGCCGTACACGCAAGTACATACGGTGGTGTGAGAGGACAGGTAGCCAATTAATGGCTACCTTCCTACTCGATTATGCCGTTGCTGGTCGCCTGACCAGCAACTTTACGGCATATACAAAATCTACGGAACTATTATTAAACAGTTTCTATGAAAATATTAAATAGTTTTTAAATGATTCTGAAAGGGGCCAATAAATTGTCGACACTGAATTTATCAATTCTTTCATTTATTAAATCGTTTTGTAAAGAGCAGCCTTATAAATTTACGAGATCTACGTCTGTTAGCCAAAGAATTTACTTCTTACTGGTGCTTTTTTATACTACTTAACTGTATCATGATTTAGTAACCAAAAAGTTTTATAGCAATTCATAAATATACCGCATACTTACCAAACCATTTTTCCACTTCAAACATATAGCTTTACAATTAAAAAGAGATGAATTCGCTTATACGAAATATCGCCGACACTGCTTTATGGGTAGCCGTATACCGGGCAGATGAAAGCGAACGGCCTGATGCGGTCTTTCACGATCCCTTTGCACGAAAGTTGGCCGGTGAACGGGGCGAACAGATCGTTCAGGCAATGGAAGCGGGCCGGAAGAATAGCTGGTCATTTATTGCACGAACGTATTTATTTGATGCATTCATTATGGCGCACGTACATGCCGGTTATGATACGGTCATTAATCTCGCCTGCGGACTGGATACAAGAGTATACCGATTACCATTACCAGCTACGCTTACCTGGATCGATGTTGATCTTCCTGATATGATCAACTATGTACAATCAATGATGGTCAATGAAAAGCCGAAGTGTAAACATGAGAGAATCGCTATGGATCTTTCGAACAGAAAGGAAAGAGTTGACCTGTTCCGTCAATTAGCAAACTGTGGTGAAAAGATCCTTATTGTTACAGAGGGCCTGATGGTTTACCTGGATGAAACTGATGCAGGTGCATTTGCTTATGATCTTTCACAGATAAAAGAATTCACACATTGGGTAAACGATATTTATTCGCCGGGAATACTTCCCCTCATACAACAGGAAATAGGCACGCTTTTGGAAGATTCCGATTCACAATTCAAATTTGCACCTGTTGAAGGGGAAGATTTTTTTCTTCATTTTAATTGGTGCCCGCTTGAATCCAGATCAAAATTAAAAACGGCGGCAACTTTAAAAAGGCTTTCTCCTGAGTTGATGGAATTCGCCAGTCTTCCTGAACCTATTGGCCCGAAGTACAGTTTTCCATGGTCGGGTGTTTGCCTTTTTGAAAATATTTCAAGGTGAAAGAAATAAAGAGATGACATCTTCCAAAGAGAAGATGTCATCTCTTTACATCACCCATTCTTTTTTCAACATGGAATACAAATCAATATCAAAGAATTTATCTGTATGAAATTCGCCCTGCCGGATGATACCGTCTTTTTTAAAATGCAGTTTTTCGGCTATGGCAATGCTTTTAGTATTTCCGGTTGCACATTTGATCTCTACACGGTTCATGCCAAGCACATTAAAGCAATGATCAATTAATGCTTTGCATGATCTTGTAATAATTCCTTTTCCCTGGAAACCTTCTCCCAGCCAATAACCCAGGGAGGCAATTTTATTTTGTTTGTCGATAAAATGTATGCCGGCCCTACCAACTATTTCATTTTGATATATGATCACGAATGCAAAATCAGTTCCTGCAGCTTCCCGTTTTTTACAATCGGCTATATGGTTTTTAAAATTTTCATCAGACTGAATGTAATCAACCCATGGCAACCACTCTTTTAAATGTGGCCTGTTAGAATCGATCAATCTGAACATGTCTTGTACATGCGTTTCATTGATAATTTCCAACGAAAGTGTATCATTTATTTTTATTGTTAACATAAAATATTTTTCCAGAAGAAAATAGTAAATGTATTAGATATGTATAGCAAAACTTTCTTTGATCTTTCCGGTGAGATCGGTTTCCATCATGAGCGCAGCAATTCTGATCATATTCTTAAATGCAATGGCATGAGAAATGCCATGTCCGATAATAACGGGTTTGGATACTCCAAGTACAGGAACACCGCCGTATTTTTCAAAGTCAAATCGTTCAAAATGCTCATCATGAATATTGCGACGCTTTGAAATATCATGAATACTTTCTGCTAATTTTAAGACAACATTGCCGGTGAATCCTTCACAGACAAGTACATCGGCTTTGTCCAATAAAATATCACGCCCCTCAATATTTCCGATAAAATTTATTTGTTTATTTTCTTTTAACAGAGGATATGTTGCCTGGGAGAGAATATTCCCTTTCCCTTCTTCTTCACCAATATTTACCAGTCCTACTTTAGGGCTATCAACTTTTAAAATGTGTTTTGCAAACAAAGAACCCAGTATAGCAAACTGGTTTAGATTCTCCGGCTTACAATCTGCATTCAAACCAACATCAACCAATAAACCAAGGGAGCCATTTTCTCTTGGCATGTAAGCACCAATAGTTGGCCGAAGTACTCCTTCAATTGCTTTGATACTAAATAATGCACCAACCATCATAGCTCCGGTATTTCCAGCACTGATGAATGCATCTGTTTTTCCGGCTGCTAATAATTGGAAGCCAATGGCAATAGAAGATTCTTTTTTTTCTTTTAATGCTTTGGTAGGATGCTCATGCATTTCTATCATCTGTGCTGCATGAACAATGCTAAAATTATTTTCAGGTATCTGATGACCTTGATGTAAATGTGCTTTTATTTTTTCTTCATCTCCTATCAAAACCAAATGAATTTCATCATGCTTATCAGCAAAAAAGGCTTCCACACCTTTTATTGCTTGCAACGGAGCATAATCACCACCCATCATATCAAGGCCGATCCTGATCATACATTTAAAATTTTAAAATTAAAAATTCCAAAACCAAACATGAAGTTACTCAATTGTTGATTTTGGAATCAATATCTTTATTACAGCAAAAATATTATGCTTTAAGCGGTGCTTTTTCAGCTACTACTTTTCCTTTGTAATATAATTTTCCTTCGCTGACGTGTGCACGGTGACGTACATGTATCTCTCCGGTTGTAGAGTCTGTGCTTAAAGTGGCTTCAACAGCCTTATAATGTGTTCTTCTTTTTGCACTGCGTTGCTGCGAATGACGCCTTTTTGGATTTGGCATGACTTATTTATTTAAAAATTAATATTAATATTCTATAAAATACATTCCTTAATTGTCCTTAAACTTATCCAATCCTTTCCACAATGTGTTTGCATTATGATCTATATGCTTCGCCTCCATCTCTTTCAATTTCTCCAAAACTTCATTGTTGCATTGAGGCCCTCCCATTTCAGTTTCATTGCACATACGCTGCATTGGCACACTCAACATTACAAATTCATAGATCCAGTTACTCATATCCAGGTGGCTTTCTGTTCTGGATAAATAATAAACATCGGGATCTTCTTCCTGATCGTTCATCTCTTCTGGATTATCTACGAGTTTCACCAGCATTTTAAACTCGTCCCATAAATCCATTTTCAACGCATTGCCACAACGATCGCAGGTAACCTCTGCTTTACCACCGACTTCAAACTTCAAAAGCATGAAACCGGTATTTTTTTCTAGTGACAGTTTTACATTTGCTGTTGCATTTGTAAAATCCTGAGCACCTTTTTCTACAAAGAACTTGTCATCTAAATCGTAACTGAACTGATGAACTCCGGGCTTTAATCCCACAAAAGCAATCTCAAAAGCCCGTCTGTTAGCCATTGCGTTCAGTTTAAAGGACGGCGAAGGTATGTGAAAATTATGAATTAGAAGCTAAAAATTATGGTTTTTTGTATATAAATAGTCCATAATTACCTGTAATGAGTAATTTTAATTTATATGAAGCTTCAAAAGAAAGTCAAATATGCAGCAATTCTCTCTTTATTTGTCATTGTTATTCATATATATAGCAGCAATAGTACCAGGGTTGAAAGGGGTTATAGTACTCAACTCTTTAATCAGTTATCCATTTTTTTAAGATCCATTTTCGGAAAAATACCATTCAGTTTTGGTGATATTTTGTATGGGTTATTGGTTGTCTGGCTAATCCGGAAAATAGTTTGTTTTTTAAAGCTGGCATTTCAAAATAAGCGGGATATTCCCCTAAAAACGGTTTTTAAAAATGCCTTTTTTGATGTATTTAATTTTTGCTGTATTATTTATATTGTTTTTAATATTTTTTGGGGGATCAATTATAACAGAGAAGGTATTGCCTGGCAACTGGGTCTGAAAATGGAGAAATACAGCACTAAAGATGTAGAAAAGATTAATGCCGTTTTGATCGAAAAGATACATGCAGCTAAAAAAACACTCATAGAAAAGAAAAAGGCATACCCTAGCGAGAAACAATTGTTTGAAATGGTATCT
>JANOPU010000210.1:0-31218 GCA_031422055.1 Ferruginibacter sp. | reverse complement strand
TTTATCCGCACTTTACTTCCATTCACTTTTATTTTATCCCGAAGCCCATTGAAAACATCTCTATGCGCATCTTCCTGGAAACTGATAACAAAATTTTTCCCCAGGATGATACTTATTTGTTCTGTTTCAACAGCAGAATCCTTTTCATTAAAATACAGCATATACAGCAGGCAGAAAACCAGCCCGTTGATATCATCCATTTTTGGACGCTGGCCAATACTTAATATATCTTCAGTTATAAGCTGATGAATACCAAAATAATTACAGACTTTTTCAACATCATCTTTTTTAAGCCCATCAATGTTTATCCAGGTTACAGACGTTGTATTAATGAAGCGAAAACACTCTTCTACAGATTTCGAGATAATACACTCAGTCTTGTCTTTATCAAAATCATAAACAATAATCTTAATTTCTTCGGGTTCTTTTCTTTCGGGTTCAATAGTAGGGTTTACATGCAACACTTTTTTTGTACGCAACAATTCAAGTGGATTAAGAAGAAACTCCAGGTATTTGCTTTTGGCCATAAAGAATATATTATTGCAGAATGTATAAATATCCTAATACTTAATCAATAAAAAAAACCGCAGCTTAGCCACGGCTTAATTAAACTTTTTGTCGTTTAGAACGAAGCACTTTTTGGAAAACGGGGAAACGGAATCACATCTCGTATATTAGTCATTCCAGTTACAAACAAAACAAGACGCTCAAAGCCAAGCCCAAATCCGGCATGCGGACAAGCGCCAAACCTTCTTGTATCCAGATACCAGTCAAGCTCTTCAGCAGGGATATGCATTTCTTTCATTCTTTGCAAAAGCTTATCCTGTCTTTCTTCCCGTTGGCTTCCACCAACGATTTCTCCAATTCCCGGGGCCAGGATATCCATGGCAGCAACCGTTTTACCATCATCATTCTGACGCATATAAAACGCTTTTATTTCTTTTGGATAGTTTGTTAGTATCACCGGTTTTTTAAAATGTTTTTCTACCAGGTAGCGCTCATGTTCACTTTGTAAGTCAATTCCCCAACCCTCTATC
Organism: Ferruginibacter sp.; assembly: GCA_031422055.1. Taxonomy (GTDB): domain Bacteria; phylum Bacteroidota; class Bacteroidia; order Chitinophagales; family Chitinophagaceae; genus Ferruginibacter. The sequence continues at coordinate 30,181 of JANOPU010000210.1, read as the reverse complement.
AAATACTGAAACTTCTTTTTCTTATTGTGATTACTTTCTTTTAATATATCAATTGCCTCCGTATAAGTTACTCTTTCAAAATCATTGTTAACCACAAAATTCAATTTTTCCAACAAACCCATTTCGCTGCGGTCGTTTTGTGGTTTTTGTTTTTCTTCTTCGCCTAAACGCAGTGCCAAAAATTCGAGATCTTCTTTATTATTTTCAATGGCATAACTGATAATATATTTGATAAATTCCTCAGCAAGGTTCATATTATCTTCCAGGTCTGCAAAAGCAACTTCGGGTTCTATCATCCAAAACTCAGCCAGGTGCCGGGCTGTATTACTGTTCTCTGCCCGAAAAGTGGGCCCGAAAGTATAAATATCACTGAAAGCCATAGCCGCCAATTCACCCTCAAGCTGACCGCTAACTGTAAGATTTGTACTGCGGCCAAAAAAATCATCTTTAAAATTAATATTACCATCTTTATCAACCGCAGAACCGTCTAAGGGCAATGTGGTTACCTTAAACATTTCTCCTGCACCTTCAGCATCGCTGGCCGTAATGATGGGGGTGTGTAAATAAACAAATCCTTTGTCGTTAAAAAATTTATGTACAGCAAAAGCCAGGGAGTGCCTAACCCTGAATATAGCACCGAACGTATTGGTACGGAAACGAAGGTGAGCAATTTCCCGTAAAAATTCCAGGCTGTGTTTCTTGGGTTGCAAAGGAAACTTTTCAGCGTCGCTATCTCCCAGGATCTCTATAGAAGTTGCTTTAAGTTCTACTTTTTGCCCCTTGCCCAAAGAAGGAATTACCTCTCCAATTACTTTAATACAAGCCCCTGTTGTTATGCGTTTTAAAGTAGTTTCATCAAACAAACCAAGGCCGGCAACTACCTGCAGGTTATTATTGGTGCTTCCATCATTTAATGCAACGAATTGGTTATTACGAAATGTTCTAACCCACCCCATTACAGTAGCTTCATAACCTGATTTCTCAGTGAGAAGCAATTCTTTTATTTTAATACGCTTATTGAACATGACTCAAAATTTAGAATTGCAAAGATAAAAAGAAAGCCATTAGCTGTTAGCTGCAAGTAGTAAGCAGGCTTTCATTGAATTGCTATGATATTTATCCAGGCTAATAGCTAACAGCTTGTGGCTTGCAGCTTTTAATATCGCTGCTTAGTGAATTTGCGATGTGTTGGTCTGTTGTGGCCGTTTCCTCCCTGTTGTCTTTTCTGAGGATTAACAGGAGTGATCTTGTTAATATTATAACCAGAAAAATCCATGTGGTATGGGTGATTGGTATCCTTAGGAATTTCCTTGCCAATTAGTTTTTGAATATCCCTTAAAAAAGGAAGTTCTTCCAATTCGCAAAAAGAAAGAGCGATACCACTTAATCCCGCTCTTCCTGTTCTGCCTATGCGATGAACATAAGTTTCGGGAATATTGGGCATCTCATAATTAATTACATGGGTTAATTCATCAACATCAATACCACGGGCAGCTATATCTGTAGCAACCAAAACCCTTGTGGTCCGGTCTTTAAAGTTACTCAAAGCTCTTTGACGATTGTTTTGAGATTTATTTCCATGAATTGCCTCTGCCTTGATACCGATCCTGATAAGGTCTTTTACAACCTTGTCGGCACCGTGTTTGGTGCGTGTAAATACCAGCGCCGTTTCAATGGTTTTATCTTTAAGAATATCTGCCAGCAATAACCGTTTGTTATTTTTATCAACAAAATAAATAGACTGTTCAATAGTTTCTGCAGTAGTAGACTCCGGAGTCACTTCTACTTTTACCGGGTTTGTTAAAATAGCATTTGCTAAACCCTGTATTTCTTTTGGCATGGTAGCAGAAAAGAAAAGTGTTTGACGTTTAACCGGAATTTTTGTGATGATCCTTTTTACATCATGCACAAAACCCATATCAAGCATACGGTCTGCTTCATCTAAAACAAAGATCTCTATGTCTTTTAAATTAATATAACCCTGGCTCATCAGGTCGAGTAAACGACCGGGTGTTGCAACAAGGATATCAACCCCTCTTTGCAGAGCCTGTGTTTGAGGGTTTTGGTTTACGCCACCAAAAACCACGAGATTTTTTAAACGAATACCAGCGCCATATGCGTTAAAGCTTTCCTGTATTTGTATAGCCAGTTCCCTTGTTGGAGTTAATATCAACGCCCTTATTGGCCGTTGGCCAGGTACTGCTGCATGAGGTTTGGATAATAATTGTAGCATAGGGATGGCAAAAGCAGCTGTTTTCCCTGTACCTGTTTGTGCACAACCCAATAAGTCTTTTCCTGCTAAAATATGGGGAATAGCAGCCTGCTGGATAGGCGTTGGTTTTGTGTAACCTTCTTTCTTGAGCGCATTTAATATGGGCTCAATGATCTTTAAATCTGTAAATAACAATGTTTTATAAATTAAAATGAATGCGGAAATGAAGTGTTCAACTTCATCATCAAAAACGAGAGTGCTTTAAAAAAGCATTTATTGGGAATGGAATATCATCAATAAAAACTGGCTTAAAATGCCGCGGAATAAATGAACTGGTGCAAATTTACACAAATTAGCTGGTTTTAATTAAAAATAATTCAAGAGCAACCTTTTAAAGCAAAATCAACAGCAGCCAACGAATGAATATATGCCGAATCAAATACAGGAAGCCCGCAATCTTCCTGTTTTATTAAAATGGGAATTTCGGTACAACCTAAAATAAATCCTTCGGCGCCTATTTTTTTCATTCTATCAATTATTAACAGGTATTCTTTTTTTGTTTCAGGCAAAAAAATCCCTTTACTGAATTCTGAATAAATAGAGTTGTTGATGAATTCGATATCGGTATCTGAAGGAACAAAAGTTGTGATACCGTGTGTTAAAAGGATGTTTTTATAAAAATCCAGTTGCATCGTGTATTTTGTACCCAACAGCGCAACAGTTTTTAAGTTCTTATTTTTTATTTCCGTTGCTACGGCTTCTGCAATGTGGATAACAGGAATGTTGATTGCTGCCTTTACTTTATCAGCAATATAATGCATTGTATTAGCGCCAATCATAAGGCAGTCGGCACCGGCAGTTTCAACAACTCTGGCGGCTTTACATATGATAACAGAAATCCCATACCAATCCTGTTGTTCCTTTAATACTTTTATTTATGCAAAATCAACAGAGTTTAAAATGATCTTAGCGGCATGTGCGCCCCCAGGTTTATTATTTACTCCTTCATTCAGCATTCTGTAATAATCCAGCGTTGAATATCAGGTAAGCCCGCCAATAATTCCGATTGTTTTCATGAAAAATTAATTAAATACAAAAACGCTTTCAGTTAGGAAAGCGTTTTTAAAAAGAAGTGGATATTTTTATAAAAAGAGATATTCCGGATATTAATTATTTAACATCAAGGGCATAACTAACATAAGTAACTCTTCATTTTCTGCCTGTTCGGCAGGTTTAATAATTCCTGCTTTTGTTGAAGTGCTAAGTTCCATGTTTATTTCGGAAGTATCTGCCCCGTTTAACATTTCAATTAAAAATTTTGCGTTGAAGGCGATCTGCAGGTCCTCGCCATCATATTGGCAAGCCATGCGCTCATTTCCTTCAAAACTAAAATCAACATCCTGTGCTGCCAACTGAAGTTCATTTCCGGTAATAGTTAATGCAACCTGATTGGTGCTTTTGTTACTAAAAACGCTAACCCTTCTCAATGCATTCTGAAAGTCGCTCCGGCTAACAACCATTTTATATGGATTGTCAACAGGGATTACAACTTTATAATCCGGAAAGCGAGCATCAATTAAACGGCAAACAAGTTCAGTGCCGCCATGTGTAACAAATAAATGATTGCTGTTATAAGAGACGGTTAGCACATCATCATTATCCGGCAAAGCGCCCTTTAATAAATTGAGTGGTTTTTTTGGAACAATGAAATTGTCTTTTTTGGGACAGCTAACATCTTTACGAGTATAACGGACAAGCCTATGTGCATCAGTTGAGACAAAGGTGATTCCTTTTTTATCAAGCTCAAAAAACACCCCGGTCATGGCCGGACGCAGGTCATCATTACTTACAGCGAAAAGCGCTTTGTTAATTGATGTAACCAACGCTGAGGAAGTCATGGTAAATGAATTTGCATCATCTGCGGCCGGTTCACGTGGAAAATTATCGGGGTTTTCGCCCATTACTTTGTACTTGCCATTGTCGCTGGTAATTTCTACGGCAAAGTTTTTATCAATATTAAAAGTGAGGGGCTGTTCTGCAATATTCTTCAAAGAATCCATTAATATTTTTGCAGGGATACACACTTTTCCACTGTCTTTAGCCTCAATATCCATATGTACCTTCATCACCGTTTCCAGATCTGTTGCTACAACGGTCAGCTTGTTTTTTTCAATTTCAAATAAAAAATCTTCCAGAATAGGAAGTACAGTATTGGCATTTATTACACCACTGATCTGCTGCAGTTGTTTAAGCAGCGCCGAAGAAGAAACGATAAACTTCATAAGAGTTGTTTAATAAGCGCCAAAGATAAAATATTGCATCTAATCAAGCGAAGATAAATTTATCGCAGCTTTCTATTCCGGCCTTTCCTATGCTGCCGGCTCCTCTTCGGCAAATTCATGGAAAATTGCGGCAAAAATTGACAGATATTTGCAGCTATTCAAGCATAAAGCCACAAAGAAGAAAAACTACTGACATTTGCGCATACAACAAAAGAATATTGGCACAGAAAAGGCACTTCAGAAGATAAAACATTTTTGCAGTTACCAGGAACGCTGCCACCGGGAGGTAAAAGAGAAACTTTACAGTTTCGGGTTGTATAAAAACGAAACAGAATCATTATTATCTCAACTGATAGAAGAGAACTATTTAAACGAAGAGCGCTATGCCGTTGCGTTTGCCGGGGGTAAATTCAGGATAAAACAATGGGGAAAGGTAAAAATTAAACATGAGTTAAGGCAACGAATGGTAAGCGATTATTGTATTAAGAAAGCGCTGGCGTCTATTTCTGCAGATGAGTACGAAAAAACCATTGAAAAATTATTTGAAGGAAAAAAGAGTTCGTTGAAAGCAGAGAAAAACATCTTTATAACAAAACAAAAAATACAGGCTTTTCTTATACAAAAGGGCTTTGAATCAGCTTTAATTTTGGGGTATTTAAAGAAAATGTGACATGTATTTATAAAAACTAAAATCACTTTCGCAATATGGCAGAAGATCTTTTAATTGTAAAAGGAACCAAGAAAGAACAATATCAAGCGCTTTTACCGCAAATAGGCGCTTTGATTGAGGGAGAAGAAGACCTGGTGGCCAACCTTGCAAATATTTCGGCGGCACTTAAAGAACAATTTAACTGGCTTTGGGTAGGGTTTTATTTAGTAAAACAGGAAGAACTCGTTTTAGGTCCTTTTCAGGGGCCAGTTGCCTGTACCAGAATAAAAAAAGGCAGGGGCGTTTGTGGCAAAGCCTGGGAGGATAAAAAAACATTGATCGTTGCTGATGTAAATAGTTTCCCCGGCCACATTGCTTGCAGCAGTCTATCAAGATCAGAAATTGTTGTGCCGTTATTTAGTCAAAACCGGGTGTCGGCGATTCTTGATGTTGATAGCGAATTGTTGGATCACTTTGATGAAACGGACAAAATGTATTTAGAAGAGATCGTGAAACTAATATAATTTTAATTGCGTCGCCCCCTGCCTACCGGCAGACAGGCATGCTATGACGATTATTTTTTTGGTTTTGGTGCACTGTCCTTCCACCCCCAAAGATACCTGCAGGCATAGGTTCTATACGGACTCCATTTAGAAGAGACTTTCAACATCTGTAGTTTCATTTCTTTTTTATCTGTATCATCGATCTTATATAATTTACAAATGGCCTGCTGTATGCCCAAATCATCCACGGCAAAAACATCTTCCCTGCCAAGGGTAAACATTAAGACCATCTCAACGGTCCATTGCCCCACACCTTTTATTTGAGAGAGGTATTTTATAATTTCTTCATTACTCATTTTGTGCAGACCGGCATCGGTAATCTTTTCTTCTATGAAAAAACGGCTAACATTCAGCACATAATTTACTTTTGCATTGCTTAAACCAATGCTTCTTAGGGTTTCAAAAGGGGTTTGAGCTATTTGTTTTGCAGTAGGGTCTTTTCCATTATACAGATCTAAAAACCTCCGATGAAAAACATCAGCAACTTTAGTGCTTAATTGCTGACTCATTATGGAATAACATAAATGCAGGTATATTTTTTTCCGCTTTTGTAATACAAACGGACGTTGAAGTTCAATGATCTTTTTAAACTTTTTGTCTTTACTTAAATGTATGATATGCTCCATTGGAGGCTCAATTTCTACAAAAAAAAGAATTATACAAAATTGATCAGGAAAAGAGAGTTGTTGTGATTATTTGAAGAACATGCGAGTGAATCCGTTTGATAAAAATTAATTATCCATCTGCCCATTTTCTAAATGTATTAACCCTTTCTCTGCTAACAACAATATCTTCCTGCAGGTTCAGGTTTCGGAGTGAGAGCTTAAGACGGTTGTTATGGTAAGGTTTTATGAGGTCAATCATTTTGCTGTGCACGATCATTTTACGGTTGATCCTGAAAAAATGATAAGGGTCTAATAAAGGTTCCAGTTTCTCAATGGTATAGTTTATAATAAAACGGTTGCCTTCTCTGTCTGCCAGGAACACGATTTTATTATCGGCATAGAAATAAGCAATTTCATCTGTTTGTATAAAAAATGTACGGGAACCAATTTTAGCCAAAAAACGATCTTTATAACGTGTAAGTGTATTTTCTTTAAGCTGATCAACCCAAACAGAATAATCCGGAGGATAAAATGAATGTGCCAAGGACCTGTATTTTTGAATTCCCTTTGCCAAAGCTTCTGCAGTTACAGGCTTAAGAATGTAATCAATACTAAAATGCCCGAATGCATCGATAGCATAATTGTCATATGCTGTTGTGAAGATAACCGGCCTGGTTAATTTAACCTGGTTAAAAATTTCAAAACTATGCCCATCAGACAATTGAATGTCCATTAACAAAAGGTCTGGGTGTGGTTTTGTCTGAAGCCATTGTACACTTTCTTCTATGCTTTCCAGGCAGGCTACAACATTTATAGATGGGTCATATTGCTTCAACAACAATTTCAGTCTTTCAGCAGCCAGTAATTCATCTTCAATGATCAATACGTCCATAATAAAATCAATTAATATTTATTAAGGGTAAAGAAACAGAGAAATTTTTTGCATCATTCTTTATGGCTACATCTTGTTTACTTACCGCTTCGTATCTTTTGATAATATTCAGCAAACCGATACCGGTAGAATTTTCAACAGTTTGTTTTGCCTGCAGGTTATTTGATATTACAATCTTGTTGTTATCATTGATATGCACATCAATATAAAGGGGTTTATTCCTGCTAACCACATTGTGTTTGATGGCATTTTCTATGAGCATTTGAAGCGCCGCAGGTATGATCTGGAATCGCCCAAAGTTTTCTGGGATATCTAGATTTATATTCAAACCTTCTGTAAACCTTGTTTTTAATAAAAAGATATAGGGTTCTAAAAAATGTAATTCTGTTTTTAGCTCCACCAGTTCTTTTTCATGGTTGTTTAAAATATACCGGTATACTTTTGAAAAGGCTTCTATAAAGTGATTCGCCTCTGAATTGTTTTGCATTATCAGTGTGGATAAAACATTAAGGTTGTTAAACAGAAAATGAGGATTGATCTGATTCTTTACAATTTGAAGCTCTGCCTGGGCCGACATTCTTTTTAGCTCTTCTGCCTCCATCCATTTTGTTTTATATTCATTAATATATAAAAAAACGGCGTTCAGTAAATGAAATAAAAGATTAACAAGCCAGGCGTAAATGATATTCAACTTTAGGGGTACGAGGGTTTCACTGAAAGTATAATTGTGTAGAATCATACTCACCAGCGTAACAGTGGTAAAAGCAACCAACGTTGTAAAAAAACTGCCAGAAAACAAAAAGAAGGCTAAGACCCGGATCTTATTTTTATGAACAGAAAAACGCCGTATGAAAAAAGATTCCAGCAACCTGTTAACCTCCCATGAGCCCCATGTAATGGTAGCAATTGTCCCAAGAGCATAATACCATTCAATATTGATATTAAAAAAGTGATAAACATCACATAGAACAGTGCTGATATAGGTACATATCGATAGTAGGAAAATAAAACTATATCTGTGCCTTTGATTGAACATAGCCGGGAAATTAAAATGCATCAACGGATTTAACATGTATTTTGTTCACCGCTGATGCATTTTTTATGGATTTTTCAGGATTTCCCTATTATGGAATCAAAACACGATCAATAAGATGAACAACTCCGTTATCGCAAACGATGTTCGTAGCAACGATATTTGATTTGTTACCTCCGTTTGAGTTACCAAGTATCGTTGGTGAACCCCCTGCTCCATTAGTTAAATTGGTGGTAGTGTTGCCACCAGCCAACATGCCTAATGAACCATTAGTAAGATCAGAAGAGAAAGCCCTTCCACCTACAACATGATATCTCAGTACCGCAAGTAAAGTGGCCACTGGAATTTGATTAATATCCGTAAGAGATAAGGCATTTAAAAGATTTGTAAAAGCCTGATCTGTTGGTGCAAAAACTGTTAAAGTAGCTGTACTCAATGTACCTGGTAAAGAAGGATCACCACCTGGTGCTGTAGCGGCACGTGTAACTGCTTTAACAAGAGAATCTAAGCCTGCACCTACTGCGGTTTCAACAATATTACCTTCTGCCGGTATTAATACATTGGTTATTGTATGAACAACACCATTTGTAGCTAAAATATCTGCAACTTTAACCTTTACACCATTAACATATACACCGCTTGCGTTTCTGGTAACAAATACAGAATCTCCACTTGCGGTAATAACTTTGGCATTTGGACCAGCAGGTACATTCGCTGCTAGGATTTTAGAGGGAATAGCATGGTACAATAAAAGTTCGCTAAGGTCTGTAGGAGCTGCTCCAGTGATATCTGCTGAAGTTATACCTGAAAGAGCAAAAGCTGCATTATCAGGAGCAAATACGGTAAACGAACCTCCCCTTAATGTAGTAGCAAGATTCGCTCTAACTACAGCTTGTTCCAACAGGCTTAGGTTGGCATCAGCTATAACTTTATCAGTAATTGTGTTTGCAACCGGAATAGGGTCATCGTCCTTGTCGCAAGAAGCAACGGTTACGGTAATAATAGTTCCCATCATCAAGGTAAGGAACCAACGTCTAAGTGGGGTAATCATTTTCATGTTTAAATAGTTTTATAAGTTTGTTTCTATTTAAACAAAATTGAATAAAAAAAAATCGAAAAAAAGAGTGAAATGTATAAAAAAGTCGCTTGAGTTGTCTTTTTATAGTGTGAAATGAACATGCTTGTTAACTTATTACCCAGCTCATACCACCATCTTTTTCGTCTTTAAGCAAAATACCAAGTTCAATAAGTTGGTTTCGAATCGTATCAGAAGTGGCAAAGTCCTTTTTAGATTTGGCTTCTTTACGAATATCCATTAATAATTGCATTACCCCGCTTAGTTTTTCATTGTTAGAATTTGAAACTGCGGTTAATCCAAAAATATCTTCCAAAAAAACTTTAAAAGTATCTTTCATCAACCGCAAAGTTGATACACTGATTGCGTCAGGAGCAATGAGTCCATCTTTTATAGAATTAATGACTGGCGCAATTTCAAACATATTAGCCAGGACTTTAGGTGTGCTGAAATCATCGTCAGTAAAAGTTTCCATTTCATTCAGCCACAGGTTGATTTTTGAATCAAGATCTTTATCAGATGCAACAGCTTTATCTCCTTCAGGTAATTTTTGTAAAACCTCATAAGCCTCCCACAATCTTTTGTATGCCTTTTCGCTTGCAACCAGGGCCTCGCTGCTAAAATCCAATGTGCTTCGGTAATGGCTCTGCAGGATGAAAAAACGGATTGTCATCGGGTGAAAAGCCTGTGTTAGCAATGGGTGGTTGCCACTAAACAATTCTGTTAGTTTAATTACATTATTATAACTCTTCCCCATTTTTCTTCCATTAATGGTGATCATATTATTGTGCATCCAGTAACGAACGGGGGCGTGATGATTGCAAATGGTGCTTTGGGCAATTTCGCTTTCATGGTGAGGAAACAGAAGGTCCATTCCACCTCCATGAATATCAAATTCAGCGCCCAGGTATTTTGTTGCCATGGCCGAACACTCAATATGCCAACCGGGGAATCCTTCACCCCAGGGGCTTTTCCATCGCATAATGTGTTCGGGAGCTGCAGATTTCCATAATGCAAAATCAACATGATCTCTTTTTTCTTCCTGCCCGTCGAGTTCACGGGTGTTTTCCAAAAGATCGTCAAGAACCCTACCGCTCAGTTTACCATAATCATGACCCGAAGCATATTTCTTAACATCAAAATAAACCGACCCGTTTACTTCATAAGCATAACCCTCCGAAATGATCTTTTCTATCATGTTTATTTGTTCAACAATATGCCCGGTAGCTGTTGGTTCGATACTTGGTTCTAAGCAATTGAATTGTTTCATGGCCCAATGATACAGGTTCGTATATTTTTGAACCAGTTCCATAGGCTCCAGTCTTTCCAACACAGCTTTTTTGGATATTTTATCTTCTGCTTCACGACCCTCTTCTTCAAAATGTCCTGCATCTGTAATATTCCTTACATACCGAACTTTGTTTCCTTTGTAAGTAAGGTATCGGTATACAATATCAAAAGTTATATATGGCCTGGCATGTCCCAAATGGCTTTCGCCGCTAACCGTGGGGCCGCACACATACATGCCCACATGACCGGGGGTAATAGAATTGAAATCTTCTTTTGTTCTTGAAAATGAATTATAGATTTTTAATGGCATATTATATTATTTTTTGTTTGCCGTTGATTCACAGATTAAGCTTCACATAATAATTATAAAAATCAGCGAATCAGCGGCAATAAATTTTTTGTAAATAAAATTAAAGATCATTTAAGTTTTGTGAAACTTTAAAATTGATTAAACCTGGTTTATTTTTTTTGATTGTGTGTCGTGCACAAAGATATTAAGCTATGCCGCAAGGGCAACAGGGAAAATAAAAATAATATGGAGATATGATCATTGACATGTATTGCAATTTACTCTTTTTTGAAATACAAATCAGCAATAACAGGAAAATGATCACTTAGTTTTTTCTTTACACGAACATATTGAGTTATTTTAAACCGGTTGTCGGAAAAAATATTATCTATTCGTAATGTTGGTGAGATACCATAAAAAGTACGGCCAATGCCATTTCCTTTTTCTGCAAAAGCGTTTAGAAGGCCTTTACCGATCTTGTCATAAGCATAACTATTTGGAACATCATTGAAATCTCCACAAACAATTACCGGAAATGGGCTTTTTTCTATTTCTTGTTTAATTCGGTCACTTTGCAGGTGACGTTTTAAAAACCCTGTTTTGAATTTAGCAATTATATTTTTTGATTTTTTAAGATCAGACTTGTCTTTGATAGACGGGTCATCAATATATTTAAGATTGTCATCACTAAATTTGAGTGATTGCAGGTGCACATTAAAAACCCTGAAAGTATCATTGTCTTTTACAATATCCGCATATTGAAATATTGAATTGTAATCATTTGGGGGATAGCTGATCGTTTGCTTATTAATGATCGGATATTTACTGAAAGTGATAATGCCAAAATGATGCTTTCCATCAAAATCCAGTTTACGGTTATATGAGTAATGATAATCTTTCATTTGCAGCCTGCTTAAAAAATCGGGGATATAGTTTATAGCAGCAGGCAGATTATCACTACCTACCATTTCCTGAAAACAAGCAACATCGGGCTGATATTTATTGATCATTTTAAGCATTTCCTGTTTTCTTTCGGGATGTGATCTGTGTTCAAGTATATCAAAATGTTCAACATTCCAGCTCATTGTCCTGATAGCAGCCGGTTGTTTTGCAATTTCAAAATTTGAAGAAAGCTTCAATTTAATCAAGTGTTTCAAAGGAACCCATGCAAGTAATATAGTTATGAGGCTTATGAGAACATACGGCGGCTTTGTAAAAATCCAGAATAACAAAAAAGCAACCAATAATGCAAATAAATAAAAAGAAGCAAGGGCAAAAAAACCGGTAAACCAAAATTGTACCGGATTAAAAAAACTTCCATAACATCCCAGTAAAAAACACAATGCGATACCGATATTAAGCCCGATAAAAATACGTTTAGCAAAGTGTCTTATAGATCTGGTAGACATGTATTAAAGGTAAAATCTATTTTAGAATTTGAAAATGTATGATTTGAAGATGTTTGAATCGTAACCAGCGGAGTTCTATTTTTATAGAGATAAATCAAATCACTACAGCACACATAAATATTTAAGCTATAGGTCTTCCTCTGCAGCTTTTTTTAAAATCTGTTTTTCTTCCTCTGTTAAAAACTCATAACCTTTGTTATTTATTTTATCCAGTATTTCATCAATACGTTGTTGTGTAACGATAGATTTCTTATTATATGGACTCCGATTTCCGGTATTGTAAAACACTTTATCTTTTGCAGAATTACCATTGGTTTTTTTATTCGGATTGAAAAGGTTCATAAACCAACTATATAAATTATTCATCCAAATACTACCGTCATATCCCTTTTGCATGAAAAGGATAAACAAAAAACCGGCCAACGCACCACCAATATGAGAAAGACTGTATGCGGCATTCAAAGAGGAAACGCCCACCAGGTCAATAAAAAGATATACAAGCATGAGTACCCAGATGGAGATACCTCCACGTATCATAGTAAAGAATTTATGATTGGGAGATAATGTAGTTGTAGCCATTGCAACTGCAATTGTTCCAGAATTTGCTCCCAGCAATGCAGCTTGATTTATTTGCGATTGTATAGGCGGAATTAAATAATTTGCTGCAATAAAAAAAACAGCACCAACAACACCTCCGTATATGTAGACCGGTATAATTTTATCATTTCCTGTCATTTCCTGAAAAATATACCCAAAAGCCCACAACCAAAGCATATTGCTGAGAATACGCATCAGGTTGTTTCCGGTATCGCTAAACATATAAGTTAATATGGTCCAGGGTCTTTCACTAAGGCGGGTCAGACTAGCCGGAAGCTCAAACCATTGCACTACCTGTGCATTATATAATTGAGGAGCTTGTTGGTAAAAAAAATAAACTACCTGAACAGTAAGGAGAATTAAAAAAAAGATCACATTTAATGTAAATAAGCCAACAAGCGCATTTCCATCCTGGCCCAAAGTAAACCTGCTGCGCTTTGTTTTTTTATATTGTTGATATCTGTCCGATTCGCCCATATATATAGTATAGCTGTAAAATTACATTACCAATAAACAAAAAGATGTTAAGTATTTTTAATAAAACGTTTGTTTATTGGTTTTATTCCAATAAAACACAATAATAAAACCAATTAATGCCCCCCCAACGTGCGCAAAATGAGCTACGTTATCCCCTTGTACCTTTACAACACCACCAAAAACATCTAAAGCGATAAAACCAAGAATGGCCCATTTTGCCTTTACAGGAAAAGGAATTGGCATAATGAATAATTGAGTGTTTGGAAATAAATATCCAAAAGCAGCAAGCACTCCCATTATTGCACCGGAAGCTCCAACGGTACAATTCATACGCAAAGCATTTTGATATTGATTGTATAGTTCAGTGTCTATATTGGCATGATCTATTTGCCAAAAATCATGAATATATGAACCCATTTGCGCAAGTCCGGCGCCCAATCCGCAAATAATATAAAAAATTAAAAAACGTTTAGGCCCCCAGGCTTTTTCTATCACACTTCCAAACATCCACAATGCAAGCATGTTGAAAATAATGTGAAAAATACCACCGTGCATGAACATGTGCGTTACCAATTGGTATGGCCTGAACACTTCTGATTTGTAATGATGTAATGCAAACAGGTCGGTTACTTTATTGGTATCATCCATACCCCCAAAAGCAAGTTGTGCAAAATAAACCAGAACATTTATGATGACCAGGTTTAAAACTACCGGGGTTGTTTTTTGAAAACTATTTCCGTATGCCATGGAACAAAGTTAATTGTAAAAGTTCTATTTGAGTTTTAGTAATACAACACATTCTATGTGATGTGTATGTGGAAACATATCTACCGGTTGAATTTTTTCTACAGAATACTTTTCACTCAGTAAATGAATATCTCTTGCCTGTGTAGCTGTATTACAACTGACATAAACAATTGTTGGCGCAGCAATCTCTAAAAGTTTAATGACCAGTTTTTCATGCATACCAACCCTGGGAGGATCTGTAATGATCACATCCGGCCTGCCATGCGTATTAAAAAAATCATCATTGCAGATCTTGATCACATCACCGGCAAAAAAATGTGCATGTTCAATATTATTGGCAGCTGCATTTTTTTTAGCATCTTCAATAGCATCTTCGATTACCTCTACTCCTATAATTTTTTTAGCATGTTTGCTTACAAAAATTCCTATACTGCCGGTTCCACAATACAAGTCATATACAATTTCATTTCCGGTAAGCCCGGCAAAATCACGTGCTACCGCATATAGTTTTTCTGCCTGTTTTGTATTGGTTTGAAAAAAAGATTTTGGGCTTATGATAAAAACAAAGTCTTCCAGTTTTTCGGTTACAGTTCCTTTTCCCGAATATACCTGTGGTGTAAGGTCATAAATGCTATCATTCCATTTTGGATTGATCGTGTATAATAATGTTGTGATTGAAGGAACCTGTTGAAGCAGATGATCTAATAATAAAACCCTATTTGCTTCTTCTTCAAAATTGAGACAGATATTCACCATCAGTTCGCCGGTATTACAAAAACGGATAATAATATTACGAAGCCAACCGGTATGTTCTTTAATATCATAAAAGGAAAAGCCATGTTGTTTTGAAAAATCGCGTATCGTATTACGTATTTTGTTATTCACATCATCCATCAGGTAACATTCATGAATATCTATTACCTTATCAAAAATACGGGGTACATGAAAGCCCAAAGCAACTCCTCCACGTCCCTCTGCCTCGGGGCTGAGGTTGGTTTCATCCCGCTTTGGAAGTGTTTTTATTTCTTCGGGTAATAAAAATCGTTTATTGCTAAACGTGAATTCCAGCTTATTGCGGTAATGAATGGTATCAGCAGAGCCAATGATTGGCATTAGTTCGGGGAGCTCCACTTTTCCGATTCGTTTAAGATTTTGCTCTGCCTCCTGTTGTTTAAATTGTAATTGCTTTTCATATGGAAGCATTTGCCATTTACAGCCCCCGCAAAGACCAAAGTGGTTACAAAAAGGAACCAGCCTGTCGGCAGCGGGAGTTGTTATCTTTAAAACCCTTCCTTCCGCCCAGTCTTTTTTATTTTTGGTAAGCAGAATATCTGCAGTATCACCGGGAACGGCTCCGGCAATAAAAATAACTTTTCCTTCATAACGGGCAAGGGCCTTTCCTTCTGCTGCATAATCAGTAACAGCAATATTTTCAAGAATGATATTTTTATTCTTTTTTTTCACGTTGGCAAAATTAGTCTAAATGGTTTAAGGAGTTCAATAGTGTGAAAAAGGTTCACAAATGTCGCATTGGTTAGGTGAAATATAAAATACGATTAACTTATGAAAAAGCTAAACCTATAATACGATTGTTAATGAAATGTAATTTTTACATTTTGGGCTGTTGCATTAATATCTATTTTCGGGACATTTTAAATACATTTGTTCAATTTTATTAGAAGACTATGAGAATAATTTTTACATTTTTGATTTCAATTTTTGCATGTAAGAATGCGATAGCTCAAGGGTACATGGTAACATTAAAAGCGCCAGGATATACAACCGGCATTGCTTTTCTGGCATATCACATGGGCAAAAACCTGAATGTTGCAGACTCTGCAGCTATGAATAATATGGGCGAAGCTATATTTAAAGGGAATACCAATTTACCCGGAGGAATATATTCGATCGTATTTCCGGGTAAAAACCTAACTGCAGATTTTTTTATTGATAAAGAGCAGGTTATTACAATTTTTGCTGATACGACAGATCTGCAAAATATGAAGGTTGCCGGATCCAAAGAAAACGTTCTGTTTCAACAATATCAAAAATATGTCTCTGTAAAAGGAGCTGCGCTTCAAACCGAAAGATCTTTATACAATGCCGCACGTACTAAAACAGATTCGGCTTTACATGAAACCAATTATACCCGGCTCAATAAAGAACTGAATGAATTCCGGGAGGATATTATTAATAAACAATCTCAGTCTATGATGGCAGCATTGCTTAGCGCAATGAAAGAACCACCCTATCCAACCAAAACGCCTGTTACACACCAGGATTCACTGGATAATTATTATTTTTATAAAGCACATTACTGGGATGGGATAACGTTTATGGACGACCGTATTATCCGCACACCTTTTTTTCTGCCAAAACTTGAGCGTTATTACAGAGAGGTAATGCCGCAATCTCCGGATAGTATTATAAAAGATGTTGACTATAAACTACTCCTGGCACGTTCAGCTCCTGAAATGTATAAGTTTTTATTAAATTGGTTCACAGATGAATACCTCAATCCGAAATATATGGGGCTCGACGCCGTTTTTGTTCACCTGTTTGAAAAATACCATAGCAAAGGACTTAGTAGCTGGCTCAATGAAAAACAAATGGAAACGATAACCAGGAGGGCGTACATGCAAATGTCAAACTTAATAGGAGAAAAAGCAGCCAATCTTGAAATGGTAGATACGGCCGGAAGGCCCAAAGCCTTATATGATCAGCATGCACCCTATACTGTGGTAATTTTTTGGGATCCAACCTGTGGGCACTGTAAAGAAGAATTACCCAGGATTGATTCTATGTACAGGGAAACATGGCAAAAGGATCAGGTAAAAATTTATGCAGTTCTTACGGAAGACCAAAAACCGGAATGGATAAAATATATAAATGAGCACAAGATCAGAGACTGGACACACGTGTATCAGACCAAAGAAAAAGCACAGGCCATCACAGAAGCTAAAACACCCGGCTTCAGGCAACTTTATGATGTAATAATGACCCCTACTTTATATTTGCTGGATAGTGAAAAAAGGATCATAGGAAAAAAACTTACCTATAAACAACTCAATGACCTTCTTCAGGTAAAACTGAAAAAGGACAAAAAATAAAACTCTTTAAAAAGAATTATCAATGAAGAAATTTTACCTGTTGTTTGCAATATTGGGTTGCAGCATTATTATTCATGCTCAAACTATTTTTAATTATGGAAATAATGAAGTTAATAAAGAAGAATTTTTACGGGCATATAATAAAAATAATAACCTTGTAAAGGATAAAGAAAAATCATTGAGAGAATACCTTGAGCTGTATAGTAATTTTAAACTTAAGGTAAAAGCAGCCGAAGAGATGCGCCTGGACACTTTACCACAAATTCAATATGATATTGAAAACTTTCGCAAACAGGTTGAAGAAAATTACATGAGTGATGAAAAAGCAGTTGCCGGATTATTGGACGAAGCATTTATCCGCAGCCAGAAAGACCTTCATATCATTCATTTTTCAATCCCTATCGATACCGCCACTTCCCCAAATGACACACTTAAAGCATTCGGTAATATTTCAGCAACATATGAAGTATTAAAAGCCGGAGAAACGGATTACCGGCAAAGTGCAGAAAAAAACAATGTAAGATTTGGCGATATTGGTTTTATAACTGTTTTTTCTTTGCCGTATGAATATGAAAATATTGTTTATTCATTAAAACCCGGTCAGATAAGTAAAATGTACCGGTCTAAAAATGCCTGGCACATATTTAAACTTTTGGAAGAACGAAAAAGTATTGGCAGGTGGAAAGTGGCACAGATATTATTTACATTTCCTCCTGATGCCGGAGAAAACATAAAAAAGCAAATAAATAATAAAGCAGACTCTATTTATAATTTGCTTAAAAACGGGGCAAATTTTGCAAAGGTCGCTAACGAATACAGCGATGATAAACTAACCTATATGACAGGAGGCGAAATGCCGGAGTTCGGAACAGGCAGATTCAATAATGATTTTGAGCAGGAAGTATTTAAACTTGTTGCAGATGGCGATATGACCAGACCCTTTACAACACAATTTGGGATTCATATAGTAAAACGCCTGGGGTACACATCAACTCCTACAGAAAAAGATAATGCAACATTGCAATTTGAACTAAAGCAAAAAATCTTACAGGACAGTAGAATAAACTCAGAAAAGGAAAAATTTGCAAAAGGAATACGGACAACTATCGGGTATAAAAAAACATCAATAGTAAAGGATATTGACCTGTACAGGTTTGCGGACAGTGTTTCAAAAGACTTGTCGGCAGACAACAGTAATAATTTTTCTATCAGCAATAAAACGATCATAACATTTAAGAACGGGTCTTTGAAAGGAAACGATTGGCTCAAATTTGTAAAAGAATACAAATCAAACGGGGAGCAGTATAAAGGAGAATCTAATACTGAATTGTGGAATAAATTTGCAGCCATTTCTTCTATGGAATATTATAAAAAACACCTGGAAGATTATAATGCAGATTTTAAATACCAGATGAAAGAATTTAAAGAAGGAAATATGCTGTTTGAAATTATGGAACGAAATGTATGGAGCAAGGCTTCAACAGATAGCACAGGGTTATTAAAATATTATTATAATAATAAGCAAAATTATAAATGGGCGGCCAGCGCAAATGTTATTTTATTTAATTGTACTAATGAAAAAATTGCCGCAGATGCCGTTGTTTTAATCAAAAGCGGGAAAAACTGGAAAGAAATAGCGGAAGGTTCAGAAGGAGGAATACAGGCAGATAGTGGGCGATATGAACTTTCTCAGATCGTTATTGATTCAAGCAATTTAACGGCATTAAAAAATGATACATACTCAACCGTTGTAAAAAACGCAGATGGAACAGTATCATTTATAAAATATATTTCCTTTTATCCACCCGAAGAGCAACGAAGCTTTGATGAAGCAAGAGGGCTTGTTATTAATGATTACCAGATTGTACTGGAAAAAAACTGGCTTGAATTATTGCATAAAAAATACCCGGTAAAAATTAATGAAGCCGTGGTAAAGCAGATGCTAAATTAGCCGATTTGTGAATTTGAAAATGAAAGAGTAATCAAAAAACGAAATATTCAAATTGGTCTCATTTTCAAATTTTCAAATCTGTTTTACAATTCTTTTACAACGTTAGCAACGATCTGCGGCCTGCCTAAAGTATAATAATGCAATACCGGCACACCAGCTTTTTTTAATTCTTTCGATTGTTGCAGCATCCATCGCGTTCCAACCAGTTCAACATCAAGATCTGTTTTACAATTTGCCATTTCATTAGAAAGATCAGCAGGAAGGTCTATATGAAATGTTTTAGGCAGTATGGTCAATTGCTTTTTTGTATATACGGGCTTTAAACCCGGAATGATTGGAACGGTAATTCCAGCTGCCCTGCAGGCATCGACAAAAGAAAAATATTTTGCATTATCAAAAAACATTTGTGTTACAATATAATCTGCACCGGCATCAACTTTATCTTTTAAATACTTAAGATCGGTGTCGATATTAGGCGCTTCAAAATGTTTTTCCGGATACCCGGCAACGCCAATACAGAATTTTGTTTGTGTAGTATTTTTCAGGTCTTCTTCAAGATAAACCCCTGCATTTAAATTGGTAACCTGCTTTAACAGGTCAATGGCATATTGATGTCCGCCCAGTTCCGGTTCAAAAGAAGATTCATTTTTAGCGGCATCGCCACGCAATACTAAAACATTGTCTATACCTAAATAGTTCAGGTTGATCAGGGCGTCTTCAGTTTCGTTAATACCAAATCCCCCGCAAATCAGATGGGGAACCGTATCTACATTGTATTTATTCATAATGGAGGCACAGATAGATTCTGTCCCGGGCCTTTTACGCACGACTACTTTTTCAAAAGTTCCATCGGCCTTTTTCTTGAATACATGCTCACTGCGGTGATATGTTACATTTATAAAAGAGGGATTGAAATCCATTAAAGGATCCAGATGCTGGTAAAGCGATTGAATGCCCTTTCCTTTTAATGGCGGAAGAATTTCAAAAGAAATAAGTGTGCCTTTAGCCTCGTTTATGTGGTCTATTACTTTCATACTGTATAAAAATTACCGCAAATTTACACAAGCTTAATTATATATTAATCAAATGTCTAAATAGCTCAAAAAGCTGTTAAATCCTTTCTCAAAGAAGTGGGTAACATAACTATGCTTAAATTTGTTCAAAATATTTTTAATTGAATCTAACCATACAAACAAAGGACCTTGTAAAATCATACGGCAGCCGTACCGTTGTAAAAAATGTATCTTTTCATGTATCCCAGGGAGAGATCGTAGGATTGCTTGGCCCAAACGGTGCCGGTAAAACCACCTCATTTTATCAGGTTGTTGGATTGATTAAACCTGATTCAGGCAATGTTTTTTTAAACGAACTCAATATTACAAAACTTCCAATGTATAAAAGAGCCCAAATGGGAATTGGGTATTTACCACAGGAAGCCAGTGTTTTCAGAAAGCTTAGTGTAGAAGACAATGTGTTGGCTGTATTAGAAATGACCAAACTTAAAAAAGGACAACAAAAAGAAAAACTTGAATTATTGTTAAATGAATTGCGGTTACAACATGTTAGAAAAAACAATGGGGATACATTAAGCGGGGGAGAAAGGCGCCGGACAGAAATAGCCAGGGCATTGGCAGTAGATCCAAAATTTATTTTGCTGGATGAACCCTTTGCCGGTGTTGATCCAATTGCAGTGGAAGATATTCAGGAAATAATTGCAAAACTTAAATTTAAAAATATTGGTGTGTTAATAACAGACCATAATGTAAATGAAACACTATCTATCTGCGACAGGGCTTACCTGCTGATTGATGGAGCAATTTTTAAACACGGCACGGCAGAAGAGCTTGCCGGAGATGAGCAGGTAAGGCGCCTATATCTTGGAAAGAATTTTGAATTAAAACGCAAGGATTACCTGCACGAACGGGCAGCACAATGAAGAAGCTAATAGCTAAAAGCGTTAAGGTAAAAGGAAAACAAGATTCCGATTCACACACCCTCTTCCTTGCACCCTAAGCCCTTCACCTTCTACCTTTCACATTCCACCCTAAACCCTTCACCTTTTACCATATAAGATAATTATCGTAATTTTTGGTATTAATTCAATCAAGGATTTTATATCTTGTAGTAAATGAAGTTGTTATCCCCGGCAATATCAAGATTGGCACGTATGCGGCTCTGGCGTATACAAAACTGGACCAATCATCCGGTTGTCTCACAGCGGGAGGTGTTACAGGATTTAGTTACATCAGCGCAATACACGGTCTTTGGGAAAAAGTATCATTTTTCAAATCTCTTTACAGTAAAACAATTCAAACAACAGGTACCCATTCATGAATATCACGACCTGAATCCTTATATTTTAAGAATGATGGATGGGGAAGAAAACGTATTATGGAATACACCTATAACCTGGTTTGCAAAAAGCAGCGGAACCACAACAGATAAAAGTAAATTCATACCTGTTAGCGACGAAAGCCTGAAGGAAAATCATTATCAGGCCAGCAAAGATTTACTTACGAACTACTATAAAAATTTTCCTTCCAGCGATCTGTTAACCGGCAAGGGCCTTGTAGTGGGAGGTTCTCATCAGCTAAATCATCTGAACGAAGAAATTCAATATGGTGATCTCAGTGCAGTATTAATGCAAAACTCTCCTTTTTGGGGGCATTGGCTGCGTACTCCTGAACTTAGTATTGCGCTTTTAGATGAATGGGAAGACAAACTGGAAAAACTTGCTATGATTACGGCTGAGGAAAACGTAACCTCATTGGCTGGAGTACCAACCTGGACTATTTTGTTGCTAAAAAGGGTTCTTGAAATAAAAAATAAAAAAACGATCAAGGAAGTATGGCCTAATCTTGAATTGTATATTAATGGCGGAGTTTCGTTTATTCCTTACAGGGAACAATTTGAAAAAATAATCGGGGGCCCAATAAACTATGTTGAAATATACAATGCCAGTGAAGGTTTTTTTGCTGCACAGGAAAAACCGGATGATGATGGCATGATGTTGTTTACCGAGCATGGTATTTTTTATGAATTCATGCCGGTAGAAGAATATGAAAAGCCCGATCCGAAAACCGTTGGACTGAAAGGGGTTGTATTAAATAAGAATTATGCATTGATCATAAGTACTACAGGTGGTCTTTGGCGTTATTTGGTTGGAGATACTATCAGGTTCACTTCTCTTGATCCGTATAAGATAAAAATAACCGGTCGTTTAAAACATTATATGAATGCTTTTGGCGAAGAAGTGATCGTTGATAATTCTGATAAAGCCATAGCAGAAGCAGCACACAGAACCCATTCAATTGTTTCCGATTATACTGCCGCACCTGTATATTTTACCAGCGAAAGCAATGGTGCACATGAGTGGCTGATAGAATTTGAAACAGAACCCGAAAGCATAGAACAGTTTGTTTTGGAACTGGATACAGCATTGAAGAATGCAAACAGTGATTATGAAGCCAAGCGGCACAAAGATATTGCGCTGAGGTTACCGATTGTTCATATTCTGCCTTCCGGAACTTTTACAAAATGGCTGCATACAAAAAACAAAGTGGGTGGCCAACATAAAGTACCACGGCTTAGTAATGAAAGAACAATACTGGAGGAGATCCTTGCGGTTCAATAATATTTCGGAAAACCTTTCCGGTAATATTATTGTATTTGTGGCTCAAGCATATAATACCAATGTGATTTTTAAAATATGCCAATATTTAAAAAATCTTACAGTGGTTTATGCCGATGGTATCAAACAAATGGTACAATGAGGCGAAGCCGATATTGGACTATATTGTTTGTCCAATCGGTATAATTGCCGGTATCCACAAATAAAAAATACAATATAAATAATACAACAGTATTGATTTATTTACATTTGCTCATAAGTTAAAAAAATAAAAAATGAAATTATTACAGGATAAAGTTGCCATCGTAACTGGAGCTGCACGAGGTATCGGAGAGGCTATCGCTTTAAAATTTGCAGAGCAGGGGGCACATGTTGCGTTCACATATGTGAGCGATGGCAGTAAAGGAAAAGCAACTGCCCTGGAAACAAAATTAAAATCCATGGGTGTTAATGCTAAAGCCTGGCAAAGCAATGCCGGAAATTTTGAAGCTTGTGAATTATTTGTAAATGAAGTGATGCTGGAATTTGGGAAAATAGATATCTGTGTGAACAATGCCGGTATATCAAAAGACAATTTATTGCTTCGCATGACTTCCGACCAATGGGATGATGTAATGCAGGTAAACCTGAAAAGTGTATTCAATATGACCAAACAAGTCATTCGCCCCATGATGAAGGCAAAAAGCGGAAGCATCATTAATATGAGTAGTGTAATAGGCGAAATGGGCAATGCAGGTCAGAGCAGTTATGCGGCCAGCAAGGCGGGTATCATCGGGTTTACAAAAAGTATTGCTAAAGAATTGGGAAGCCGAAATATCCGTTGCAATGCCATTGCCCCCGGTTTTGTAGAAACTGACATGACCAGTTATTTAAAAGACGGTGAAGGAGCAGAAAAATATAAAGCCGATATTCCATTGGGCAGGTTTGCCAGCGGAGAAGATATTGCCAATGTAGCTTTGTTTTTGGCTTGTGATATGGGAAACTATATTACCGGTCAAACCATCAGTGCTTGTGGAGGATTAAATATATAATGTCAGTATTTTATTTTACAGGGCTGAAAAATGTCAAATAAAAGGCAAAGTTTAATAGATATTTGCTTAACAGATTTTCAGCCTATATATTTGCACAAGTGAAAAAAACGCTTTCTATATTATTTATCTTCATTTTTATGATTCAGGCTCTTCCTGTAGTACATTGGGTATATGGTTCGGGTAAAAACAGTGTTTCCTTTGAAATGACCGATGATATGGATAATGGAAAGAAGGAGAATACTGAAAAAGAACAGGGAAAAGAGTGTAAAGAAAATATCATTCCCAATAAACATTTACATAATAAGCAATTTGCTTATAAGGCGGCCCGGCTTTCGTTTCTGGCTTCAGAAAATGCAATCATATTGCATCACGCCGATATAAATACTCCTCCTCCGGATATTAACGGGTAACACTTTTTTCATTAAAAATCAGGGTAAACAAACAAAAGCTACGTCTGCTTTGTATTAGCATATTCAGTAAATACATTTTTTAAGTTTTGTTTATTACATATCAAACCAAATCAACTTAGTTTTATGAATAAAAATCTATTCGCCAATTGGCGGCAAGACCTTCCGGCAAGCATAGTTGTTTTTTTTGTAGCAGTTCCATTATGCCTTGGCATAGCACTTGCATCAGGGGCTCCGTTGTTTTCCGGTATAATAGCCGGCATCATTGGTGGAATTATTGTAGGTATTGCCAGTGGTTCTCCGTTAGGTGTAAGCGGCCCAGCGGCCGGCCTTGCAGTAATTGTACTAACTGCAATTACAACACTTGGATCCTTTCCGGCATTTTTATTAGCTGTAGTTATTGCAGGGGTTATTCAGTTGATACTTGGCTTTGCCAAAGCGGGTTTTATTGCCTACTTTTTTCCATCCTCCGTTATTAAAGGGATGCTTACAGGTATCGGGTTACTTATTATATTAAAACAAATACCACATGCTTTGGGCTGGGATAAAGACACTGAAGGCGATGATTCTTTTCTCCAGGCAGACGGGCAAAATACGTTTTCAGAAATAGGTAAAGCGTTCGATTTTATTACGCCCGGAGCATTATTGATAGCAGCCATTTCATTGGCTATTCTGATATTGTGGGATACCGTGTTAACAAAAAAACATAAAATATTTCAATTGATTCAAGGCCCTATCGTTGTTGTGGTACTTGGTATTGTAATGAACTATTTGTTTAAAGCAGGAACTCTGGATTTTAGTTTGGCCGAAGACCAGGTTGTAAGGCTTCCGGTTGCAAATAATTTAACCGAGTTCTTCAGCCAGTTCACTTTTCCGGATTTTTCAGCTATAACAAATTTAGAAGTTTGGAAAATTGCCATCGTATTGGCCATTGTTGCAAGCCTGGAAACATTGCTTTGTGTAGAAGCTACAGACAAAATGGACCCCAGTAAAAGAGTTACCCCTACTAACAGAGAATTAAAAGCACAAGGTTTGGGAAATATTGTATCAGGATTAATCGGGGGCATACCTGTAACACAGGTTATTGTTAGAAGCTCAGCCAATATTTCTTTTGGGGGTAAAACAAAATTATCTGCCATACTTCACGGGGTGTTTTTATTGATCAGCGCTATTACCATTGCCGGATTGATGAACATGATACCACTGGCAAGTTTAGCAGCCATTTTATTGATGGTAGGTTATAAATTAGCCAAGCCAATGCTTTTTAAACAAATGTACAAATTGGGCTGGGAGCAATTCATTCCATTCATGGCAACAGTAGTAGGGATACTGGCAACCGATTTACTCAAGGGAATAACTATTGGCATATTGTTCGGTATTTTTTACACTTTGCGCCACAGTTATCGCAACTCACACTATATGAAAGAAACTAAAACAACAGAAGATGGCCAGCAAATTCACCAACTAGTCTTGGCAGAAGAAGTTTCCTTTTTTAATAAAGCAAGTTTGATTAATGAACTGGATGAAATTCCTGCAAATTCAAAAGTTATTATTGATTGTACCAAATCAAAATCTATTGCTTACGATGTGGTTGAACTCATCCGTGATTACAGGAGCAATGCAAAAACAAAAAATATAACGGTTGAAACCATCAATTTTATTGAACCGGCATAGAAAATAATTTATATAATATTATATAATAAAAAATTTTTTAAAAAATGAGAGCACATACAAAAGAAACTCAGTCAAGTTTAACGCCGAGAATGGCAGTAGAAATATTACAGGAAGGGAATGGACGGTTTGTTAAAAACCTAAAGGCGCAAAGAGATTTACTTGGGCAGGTAAATGATACCAGAGAGGGACAATGGCCGTTTGCAACTATACTGAGCTGTATTGATAGCCGCACCAGTGCGGAATTAATTTTTGATCAGGGCCTTGGGGATGTTTTCAGTATTCGTATTGCTGGTAATATTGTTAATACAGATATATTAGGAAGTATGGAGTTTGCCTGTAAAGTCGCAGGCTCTAAGCTTATAGTAGTACTGGGCCATACTAAATGTGGGGCTGTTAAAGGCGCCTGCGACCATGTAGAAATGGGTAATCTTACTGAGTTATTATCTAAACTGCAGCCGGCAGTTTACTCCGAGTCCGAAACAACCGCTATCGAAAAGAGAAATTCAAAAAACGGAAAATTTGTAGAGAACGTAGCGTCATTAAATGTGAAGAGAAGCGTAAAAAACATTATTGAACGTAGTTTTATTCTGGAAGAAATGTTAGATAAAGGCGAAATAGGAATTGTTGGAGCCATGTATAATCTTGATAACGGTAAAGTAGAGTTTTATAAAGATGTTTTATACATAAAGGATGAAAAGAATCCTAAATTTAGCATTGCCGAGTTAAGACATTAATTTTTATAAAGGGTTGAAGATTTTCTTCAATCCAATTTTATTTAATATGAACAATCATTCATTTAACGAGGCAGATGTTATTCATGAACTAAAACACTTTCTGCCGGCACAACAGGCATTAAAAGACTTTATTCATCATAACTCTTTACACGCTTTTCAGCATATGAAATTTTATGACGCCATTTTCAAAGCGTCAAAAATTTTCGGATTCCAGGTTCATTTGCAATTGCCGGAATACAGAGAAATGTATATAACCGGAAGAATACGCGAAGATGTGCTTCAAATGGTAATTGCCAATAAGAAAGGCAAAACAGCTTTGGCAGATTGGAAAGAAAAACTCATCAGCAAAGATTATGACAGCATCAATCATCCACGTATCGGGCAACTGCGCAAATATTGGAAAGATGTTTACCAGTTGGATTTGGACAACAAAGTTCATCCAATGCTATTTCGTATCCTTTGTGCTTTTTTAGACCAGGGTATTGCTATAAGCAGTTTTCCGGTGGTGAATAAACCTTTTATGGAAAGCATGAAAGAAATGGAACAAAATAGTTTTGTCAGTTTCTTTAAAACAAATGCTGTTAAACAAAAATTCTTATCAGGTAATTATACCATTACAGAACTGTTAAAAACAATTGTTGGTAAAGAAGAATATTTTGAACAGTATTTATTTGATCAGCAATTTGCCCATCCCGGATGGAGTGGCTTTGTAAGTGCGGTTGAAGATAATCCGCAAACATTGCTCGACCGAAAGCAGATTACATTGAAAGAATTACTTGAGTTAGAATTACTGATGGAGCTGGATGCATTAAATCATACTTTGGGTAGTAAATGGCAGCCGTTATCCAATCACGTTACCACTCCGCCCGTTAATTTATTTGCCGATGTTTCTAAAACTGAATTGGCAGAAGTAATAGAATTATGGCAGGATGCTTTTGAATGGAGTTATTATGATTCCGTGTTGAAGGGTATCATGATGTCTGATGAAAAAAGAATGGCTTTGAATGCTCAAGGTCTTATTAATACTACTTTAAAAGAAGATAGTGGACCTTCTCTTCAAGCTATTTTTTGTATAGATGAAAGAGAAGATTCTATCCGCCGTCACATTGAAGCAGTTGATAAAAATGCAGAAACATTTGGTGCTCCGGGATTTTTTGGCGTTGAGTTTTATTTTCAGCAGGAAGGAGGAAAGTTTTATGAAAAACTTTGTCCGGCACCTGTTACACCTAAATATTTAATTAAAGAATCTGGTGCTAAATCAATCCGAAAAAATGAGCTGATTTATACCAAACTTACCCACGGTATTTTGTCAGGTTTTCTATTAAGTATCAGTTTTGGTTTTTGGGCCTTTGCAAAAAAAATACAATTATTGTTTCGCCCAAAAATGAGTCCGGCAATATCTAATGCATACGGATACATGGATAAGCTATCCATGCTTTCCATTGAAAATAAAAATCTTTCAAATATTGAAAACGGATTGCAGATCGGCTATACATTAGACGAAATGGTAACCCGGGGAGAAAATTTCTTAAGGGGTATTGGTATGGTCAAAAATTTTGCATCCATTATTTATTTTGTGGCTCATGGCAGCAGCAGTGCTAATAATCCGCATCACGGCGCCCATGATTGTGGAGCTTGTAGCGGAAGGCCGGGCGCCACAAATGCAAGAGTGCAATCTTATATTTTAAATCATAAAAAAGTAAGGGAGATATTAGCAATGAAAGGAATTGTAATTCCGGAAACAACTCAGTTTATCGGCAGTATGCATGATACGGCTGCCGATGTATGGGGTTATTATGATGAAGATACGCTGACTATTGAAAATGCAGAAAGACACCTTACTAACAAACAAAATTTTGAAACAGCATTAAACCTGAATGCAAAAGAAAGAAGCCGTCGCTTTGCTTCTATCAATACTAAAGAGAAATTAGCGCAGGTACGCAAAGCCATTCACAATCGTTCGGTTTCTTTATTTGAACCCAGGCCGGAATTAGGGCATGGCACTAATACACTAGCCATCATCGGCCGCAGGCAAACAACTAAAGGTTTGTTTTTGGATAGAAGGGCTTTTTTAAACAGCTATGATTATACCACCGATCCTGATGGAGCAATTTTAACTGCAGTAATGCGGCCTATCGGGTTGGTTTGTGGCGGTATCAATTTAGAATATTATTTTTCCAGAGTTGATAATATAAAAATGGGAGCCGGTACTAAGTTACCTCATAATGTGATGGGTTTGTTTGGAGTAGCAAACAGCAGTGATGGTGATTTGCGACCAGGCCTTCCCTGGCAAATGATTGAAGTGCATGACCCGGTAAGGTTACTGGTAATTGTTGAGCATCAACCGGATATTGTTTTAATAGCTATTAACTCCAGTCCGGAAGTATTTGAATGGTACAAAAATGAATGGGTACATATTATAGCACTTCATCCGGTAGAGAAGCAATTTTATTATTTTAAGAACGGTGCATTTGAAAAGTATGAACCCTTAACCAACGCCGGTGAAATACAAACCATTCATAACATGGAAGAATTTATTGAAGGGGCAAAGGAAATGGAAACGAATCATATAGTACATGCTACGGAAGAAAATTTACCGGTGTATTTGTTAGAATGAAAAGACCCGCAGCAAGCTGTGAGGTATCTTAAAACAAAAAAAACAAAAAAACAAATTGCCACAAATTCACAGATTTAATAAAATCAAAAAAAATAATCTGTGAACCTGCCTGTCGGCAGACAGGTCTACGGCAATAAATATTTCATTCACCCTGCAGCAAGTTGTGAGGTATCTAAAAACAAAAAAACAAATTGCCACAAATTCACAGATTTAATAAAATCAAAAAAATAATCTGCGAATCTGCGGCAATAAATATTTCATTCACCCCGCAGCAAGCTACGAGGAATTCTTTTGA
Organism: Ferruginibacter sp.; assembly: GCA_031422055.1. Classification (GTDB taxonomy): domain Bacteria; phylum Bacteroidota; class Bacteroidia; order Chitinophagales; family Chitinophagaceae; genus Ferruginibacter. Next base: position 611 of record JANOPU010000210.1, on the reverse strand, counting down.
TTAAAACTATCAGAATAAATGGATCAATTACTTATTTTATTTATCGCTGTACCGATGCTGGCTTTCTTTGCTACACTTTTATGGCAAAATAAAAGCGAAAAAGCTATTGGAAAAATTGTACGATTTGCAAAAGTCTTCAACATATTAATTGCCCTGTCTTTTTTTGTATGGTGGTTACTCAATGGCTTAAAGCCAATCAGCCATAAGGTTGCAACTCTATATGAAACCGAACATTTTGTTTTTGCTGTACAATTGTATTATGATGAAATAACGGCACTGTTCAGTATTGTAGGTTCATTTTTATTCTTCTTAGTAGCAACTTTTAGTAAATATTATATGCACAGGGATGAAGGATACAAACGTTTTTTCAATACAATATTATTATTTGCTACTGCTTATAATTTTATTATTCTGGCAGGCAATTTTGAAACCTTGTTCATTGGATGGGAAATTAAAGGCATTTGCTCGTTTATACTCATAGCTTTTTACAGGAATCGTTATTTACCAATAAAAAATGCTTTCAAAGCCGTTACCAACTACCGCATCAGTGATGTAGCACTCATGTTAGCCATGTGGATGATGCACCACCTTACGCATAAGAATATTAACTT
>JANOPU010000209.1:0-5850 GCA_031422055.1 Ferruginibacter sp. | reverse complement strand
CTTTAATTTTGTTTATTAAATACGCTACAAATTATTACAAACCCAACGAGAAACATTTAACGAGAAACAAGAGACGTGAAACGTTGTATTTTTTTCTTCCGTTCACTCTTTTGATAATGTTGTTCTGGTTTCTCGTTTGTTTAACACTGCAAATATTGAGCACTTAGTGAAAATGCAGCTTTAATTTTGTTTATTAAATACGCTACAAATTATTACAAACCCAACGAGAAACATTTAACGAGAAACAAGAGACGAGAAACGTTCTTTATTCTTCCACCCATACTTTCGCTGCTTTTACAGATCGTTGCCAGTCCTTGGTTAACTTTATTCTTTTTTCCTCATTCATATCCGGACTGAATTTTTTATCAGCCCGCCATTGAAACTGAATAGCTTCCATTGTTTCCCAATATCCAACTGCAAGTCCGGCCAGGTATGCAGCGCCTAATGCCGTGGTTTCTGTAACAACGGGCCTTACAACAATCGTATTTAAAATATCGCTTTGAAATTGCATTAATAAATTATTGGCTGTTGCACCGCCATCAACTCTTAATTCTTTAATAGCAATACCTGAATCAGCTTCCATTGCTTTCAACACATCCATCGTTTGATAAGCAATGCTGTCTAATGCAGCCCGTGCAATATGTGCAGCGGACGAACCTCTTGTTAGCCCGGTAATGACACCTCTTGCGTGTTGGTTCCAGTGAGGAGCACCCAATCCGGCAAAAGCAGGAACAACATATACGCCTTCACTGTCTGTAACTTGTTTTGCCAGCGCTTCTACTTCAGATGAAGATTTTATGATTCCCAATCCATCCCTTAGCCATTGTACCACAGCACCTGCAATGAATACACTTCCTTCCAGCGCATAGTTTGTAATGCCATTTACTTTCCATGCAACGGTTGTGAGTAAATTATTGGTGGAGAAAACGAGTTTATCACCGGTGTTCATCAACATGAAGCAACCGGTACCGTAAGTGTTTTTTACCATGCCGGGTTGAGTACACATTTGTCCGAATAATGCAGCCTGCTGGTCTCCTGCAATACCTGCTATTGGAATATGATGTGCAGACATAATATTCTGGGTATGTCCATATACTTCAGAACTGCTTCGCACAGTTGGTAACATATTACCGGGGATATCGAATATGTTTTGTAATTCAGCATCCCATTGCCCGGTATGAATATTTAATAACATAGTTCGGGATGCATTGGATACATCGGTGGCGTGTACCTGCCCTTTTGTTAGGTTCCAGAGCAACCAGGTGTCGATGGTGCCAAAACAAAGTTCGCCTTTGTTGGCTTTTGCACGTGCACCGGCAACATTATCCAGTATCCATTTTATTTTACTGGCAGAAAAATAGGCATCAATCACTAAACCTGTTTTTTGCTGAATGAGTTTTTCATGGCCGTTTGCTTTTAAAGAATCGCAGAAATCAGCCGTTCTCCTGTCTTGCCATACAATGGCATTGTAAATGGGTTTTCCGGTTGAACGTTCCCAAACTACCGTAGTTTCTCTTTGGTTGGTAATGCCGATAGCAGCAATACTTTCTGCGGTTAACCCGGCTTTGGTAATAGCTTCAGCGGCTACACCAAACTGGGTACTCCATATTTCAGTGGGATCATGTTCTACCCATCCCGGCCGGGGAAATATTTGTGTGAATTCTTTTTGTGCAACAGAGATGATTGAGCCATTTTTATCAAATACAATAGCCCTGGAACTGGTGGTGCCCTGATCGAGGGAGAGGATGAATTGTTGCATGGGTTTTATTTTTATAAATGTAGATTAAGATCACGCCACCTTATTTTCATATAAATGCTTCTGAAACTCTATAAACAACTCCCTGATCTTTGGAACACCCCCAAGCTTTTCAGCAGCATCACTTACAGCATGGTATTTTAATTCCAATAAACCCGGTAGTTTTTCCTCGTCAAGTTCTTCAACTCCGGTTTCAATATATTTGCTGAGAACAAATTCAAGAAACTCTTTTTGGTTGGGTTCTAACAGGGCAAAAATATTGTGCTGTGCAGAGGCTACACGGGCTTCCCTTGTTAGTGGCTTGATAGAGTAGGAGATAAATTCCAACACATCAAACAGATCGCTTTTTTCTGCATCAATTATTTTTTGCAGGGTTGTTAATTCGTCTTTGCCAAAACCCGCTTCATCCAGTTGATCCAATAAAGTTTTCCTGGTTAAAGGGTTTGACCATATTTTACGAAGCTCTGCTTCACTTTTGAAAAGTTCTGGTAGCTTACCAAAAAGACTGTTTAAAAACTCCTGAATGGACATTGGCTTTCCATCCGGACCTATAAAGCTGGTGGCTACATTATGCTCTATATGGTGTTCTTTTCCATTACCGAGTTTAACTTTGATTTTAACAGGCTTTCCCCAACTTTTCCCCTCGTCTTCAATTGGTGGAATATCTTCCCTCTCTTCTGTACGAGGTCTGGGATCTGTTTCTACCGGCTCAATAGGTTCTCCATCCCATTCAGGGTCCTTGAACCGCTCACTGGCATTTACAAAATCATAAATGGTAAAAAAATTCTTATCATCAAACAACCTGGTACCTCTTCCAACAATTTGTTTAAACTCTATGATGTTATTGACCGGGCGCAACAAAACAATGTTTCTTATGTTCCTTGCATCTACACCGGTAGATAACTTTTGAGAAGTGGTGAGAATTGTTGGTATACTTTTTTCATTATCCTGGAACTCTCTTAAATACTGCTCTCCCAGTTCACCATCATTGGCAGTTACCCGGACACAGTAATTGGGTTCTTTACTTTTTTTAAATTGATTAATTAAATCCCTGATAGCGGCTGCATGTTCTTGTGTAGCACAAAAGACCAATGTTTTTTCGTTCTGATCTATCAGATCCATAAATACCCTTACTCGTTTTGCTTCCCGTGCTTTTATTTCTATGATCCTGTTAAAATTACTTTCGGTATAGGTTCTTCCTGCTTCAATTTCTCCTTCCACTACATTATCGTCTGCCTCATAAATATATTCATCCAGTGTGCTGGTTATCCTTTTTACTTTAAATGGTGTTAAGTAACCATCTTCAATACCTTCTTTAAGTGAATAGATATAAACCGGGTTGCCAAAATACTTATAGGTATCGGCATTCTCTTTTCTTTTGGGCGTAGCTGTTAAACCTATCTGCACTGCCGGAGAAAAATATTCCATGATGCCACGCCAGTTACTTTCATCGTTAGCGCCGCCACGGTGACACTCATCTATAAAAATTAAATCAAAATAATCTTTGGGGTATTCGCCAAAATAGGGGACAGGATTTCCATCCTTATCAGTTCCACTCATGAAAGTTTGAAAGATTGTAAAGAAAATACTTCCGTTGGTAGGTACTCCGCCACTTTTTCTTATTTCATGGGGTTTAATACGAACCAGCGCATCCTCAGGAAAAGCATTAAACGCATTAAAAGCCTGGTCTGCTAAAATATTTCTGTCTGCTAAAAATAAAATCCTGGGCCTTCGCTTCCCGTCATATTGTAAATTCCAACGAGTTTGAAATAATTTCCAGGCAATCTGAAATGCAATAAATGTTTTACCGGTACCTGTTGCCAGTGTAAGTAAAATCCTGTTTTTGTGATCAGCAATTGCATCCATAGCACTGTCCACAGCAATCTCCTGGTAAAACCGTCCGCCCATGGTGCCACCTCTTGTTTCATAAGGAGATTCACCAAATTCTTCCTGCCATTTATTTTGTACCGGAAAAGCCTTGTTCCACAATGTATCGGGAGAATGAAAATTATCTACCAATCCTTCTTTGGCGGTATCCATTTCAATATGATAGATCTCTTTTCCATTGGCAGCATAACTATCATCAATCTGTAATTTTTCTGCATAATCTTTTGCCTGTGCAACACCTTCACCTACTCCCTGCTCATTACTCTTTGCTTCCACAACCGCAAGCTTGCGCCCTTTATACGTGAGTACATAATCTGCAATGAGTTGCTTGCCCCTGCCACCAGTAGCTTTTATTTTGCCTGCTGTAACCTGGTATTCCCTGTGAATTTTTACTTCCGGGTTTGCCTTACTGTCCCATCCGTTTTCTTTCAGCTTAGGGTCTATGAGTTCTGCTCTTGTTTCGGCTTCGTTCATATTTAATAAATATCTTTATAAAAATCGCTCCCTAAATTTAAATGGAGACTATCTTCCGGCACCTGCGATAATACATCTATAATTTTAATTTTTAATTCTTCGCTATAATCTTCCTCATTAATAATTGAAAATATTATTTCAAACAATAAATCTTTATCTATTAAATTATCTGCTACGGTTACAGCAATATTTTCCATTTCAATTATAAACTTATCAGCAAATACATCCAAACCATTTACAATTAAGAAAAAGGCACCTAATGCAATAGATGTTCTTTTGTTACCGTCATTAAACCCATGGTTTTTATTAAACGTAAAAACTAAATGAGTTAATTTTTCCTCAAAAGAAGGATAATAGTCATCATTTTGTATGTGCTCCAGCGGACTATCTATATTACCATAGTCTTTAACTCCGTTAATACCACCAGATATTTCTATGATCTTTAGATTGGTTTTAACAGCGTATTCAGCATTGAAATAGATTAATTTCATCATTACCTGTCTTTTAATCTTTTAAATACTTCTTTATTATCTTCCAACCTTTCATCCAACGTTTTGCTTTTTTCTCCTAAAAATTTCTCATAGTCATCTCCGCTCACTTCGTTAATATATTCTTTCAGTTTTTCATGCAAAGCATCCCTGAATGCCATGTCCCTGCTTGCCATTAGGCTCCTGGCTTTTTCTCTTAATGGATTTATAAAAGCATTCATGGTTTCTTCAAATTCTTTAAAAATCAAGTGTGCTTCGGAGAGTTGTAATTTTCTGCCTAATCTTACACACTCTTTTTTTAAATAATCAGCAAATCCATTTTCATACCCCGAGATTAAATCCAGCACTTCAGAATACATCGTATCCCTTACGTTTTCTTTGGCATTCAAATTCAAAATTTGGCGGTAATCTTTGGCATTTTCTTTAAAAATACTTTTGTAAATTTTATCTGTAAGCTGGCTATACTTGAATTTATTTTCAGTAATGTAAAAGTCCAATGCGTTGGTAAACTCTTGCCGGTAGTTATATTCTCTAATGGCACTGGGTAGAAACTCTTCTTCCCGCTGATTGATGTATTTAGTGTTTCCGCCTAATTTTTTATTCAATACATCAATAACGATATCCAATAAAATATTTCTTAATAATTGTGCTTTTTCTGAGCCCGTAAGCAACATCCCGATATTTAAAAATGTTTTATATGTAAAAACGCCTAACCTGGGGGTTTTACTTAAACTATCCCATTCATTATCAATGTCTTGCCTTATGTTCACGACATCAATGTCGTTAACAGCGGGAGTATTGTTTTGCAGAAAGTTAATGACAGCTTCTTTAAATAAGCGAAGCCGGGGACCGGAAAATAATTCATAGCCGCTCTGCTCCAGTTCTTCTTTGTTATTTTCCAGTAAACGGTCAATAGTTCTTACATCTACCTCAAAATAGTTAGCCAGCTGCAACTTAGTAAAGCGGTATTTGTTTTCAAACATGATACCATAAAAACCTACGTTGGTATATATTTCCCTAATAGCATATTTATTGTTAAGTATGTTTTTTCGCTCAATAGATGAGTTGGTTAAATCTTTAATCATACCAATTCTGTTTTAAATGTTTTTAACTCTCCTGCAAATGCCTTTTGCAAAACAGATTTTTTCAACTCTTCAAAATCATTTATTTTGGTTTGATAAATGGCTTCTAATTTTTTTGTTTCGGTTGATAAGGCATCGAGTTTTTGAACGATGGTTTGTTGTT
>JANOPU010000208.1:0-4839 GCA_031422055.1 Ferruginibacter sp. | reverse complement strand
GCAGCTTCAGTTGTTGCTTCTGTATCAGCAGCTTTCTTCTTAGCTCCACCGGCACGACGTGTTTTCTTAGCCGGTTCAGCAGCCGTAGCAGCACTGATGCCTTTACCATATATTTCGTTGAAGTCAACTAATTCAATCATAGCTACTTCAGCATTATCACCCTGGCGTGCGCCCAATTTGATGATACGTGTATATCCGCCCGGGCGAGCAGCTACTTTTGGAGCCACTACCGTAAACAATTCTTTTACCGCAGCTTTATCATTCAGGTAACTGAACACCAAACGGTGATTGTGCATGATAACTTCTTTTGAATCCGTGTGCTTGGTCTTAGTAATCAATGGCTCGATGTAAGTACGCAAAGCTTTTGCTTTTGCAAGTGTAGTTGTGATCCTTTTGTAAGTGATTAACTGGCAACCCAGGTTCATAAGCAAGGCCCTTCTGTGAGAAGCCGTTCTGCTTAAATTGTTGTTTTTGTTTCCGTGACGCATGACGTTTTTGTTTTTAATTTCCTCTGCACCGTGTCAGGAATTGCAGAGTACTTGTTATTAATTCGTTTTACTGACCTCACCCCAACCCTCTCCAGAGGAGAGGGTTGGATTGTGGGCAATTCGTGTAACCCGCCTACCGGCAGGCAGGTTCGTTCTTAAAAAATTCGTGTTATAAAATCACTCATCATCCAGCTTCAACTTGCTAAGATCCATTCCAAAGCTTAAACCTCTTTCCTGTAATACCTGGTCAATTTCACTTAAAGACTTTTGTCCGAAATTCCTGAACTTCATAAGGTCTTCCTGCTCGTATTGCACCAGTTCGCTCAATGAATTGATCTTGGCTGCTTTCAGACAATTAAAAGCACGTACTGAAAGATCCAGATCTTCTAATGGTGTCTTCAACATCTTGCGCAATTGCAATGTATGTTCGTCAACCAGATCTTCTTTTTTATCTTCTTTAGTATCGAATGTTATATTCTCATCAGTGATGATCATTAAATGCTGGATCAGGATACGGCTCGCTTGCTTCACAGCTTCTTCCGGATGAATAGTGCCATCAGTGATAACTTCCATGATCAGTTTTTCAAAATCAGTACGTTGTTCTACCCTTGTATTCTCTATCAGGTATTTCACATTCTTGATAGGAGTATAAATAGCATCGACAGGAATATATCCAAAGTGTGAGCTTTTTTCTTTATGCTCCTCAGCAGGCACGTATCCACGACCCCTGCCAATAGTTATTTCAATATCTAATTTTGCACTGCTATCCATTGTACATATCAGCAGTTCAGGATTCATTACTTCAAAAGCAGGAGACGCTTCGCCTATCATACCCGCAGTGAATTCTGTTTTATTTTTAATAGAAAGAGTAACTTTTTCAGTGTTTACATCATGATCCACTTTCATTTTAAACCTTACCTGCTTCAGGTTAAGAATTATTTCAGTCACATCTTCTGTAACTCCTTTTAAAGTAGCAAACTCATGATCAGCACCGGCAATGTTGATTCCAACAATTGCATGTCCTTCCAATGAATTAAGCAATACTCTGCGTAAAGCATTACCAATAGTTACTCCATATCCCGGTTCAAGCGGACGAAATTCAAACATTGCTTCAAAATCGTTTGCTTTCTGAAGAACTATCTTATCGGGTTTAACAAAATTGAAAATGGCCATTTTATTCTTTTGTTTTAATTTTTTAATTTTTTGTTACCAACATTTTAGCTAATAGATATTAGCTTATTTAGAGTACAATTCCACGATCAACTGCTCCTTGATATTCTCTGGCACGTTTTCTCTTTCCGGATAAGCAATGAACGTTCCTTTCATTTCAGACTCGCTCCACTCAATCCATCCAAACTTTGGATTTTTTCCACGAAGATTTCCGGCAACATTTGCATTTCCTGCACTTTTACCTTTCAAACCTACCACATCGCCTGGTTGGCAACTGTATGATGGAATGTTTAAAACTTCACCATTGATAGTAATGTGTTTGTGACTAACCAACTGGCGTGCGGCCTGGCGGCTTGGAGCAATCCCCATTCTGAAAACGGTATTATCTAAACGTGCTTCCAGTAATTTAATAAGGTTTTCACCTGTTACACCTTTTTTACGGCTAGCTTCCACAAAAGTTTTGCGGAATTGTTTTTCCAGCAAACCATATGTGTACTTGGCTTTTTGCTTTTCTTTTAACTGTAGTCCGTACTCGCTAAGTGTTTTACGCTTTTTGGTTGCGCCATGCTGTCCCGGGGGAACGCTGTTTTTTGTTAACCACTTACCGTTGCCTGTGATAGGCTCTCCAAACCTGCGGGAGATCTTTGTTTTGGGCCCTGTATAACGTGCCATAATTTAATTGTTGGTCTTTTAGTGACGGTGCATCATTATAAAGACCTTTTAAAATGAATAATGCACCCGGTTATAAATATATGATGTAAGGTGTTTGATTTATGATATGTAGTGCATTTAAATCATACATCTCACATCATAAATCATACATTTTATTATACTCTTCTCTTTTTCGGAGGCCTGCAACCATTGTGTGGTAAAGGCGTAACATCTTTGATCATGGCAATTTCAAGGCCATTTTGAGATAATGAACGGATAGCACCTTCACGGCCGCTACCAGGACCTTTTACATACACATCCACTCTTTTTAAGCCTGCATCTACTGCAACTTTTGCAGCATCAGCACCAGCCATTTGAGCGGCATAAGGAGTATTCTTTTTGCTTCCCTTAAATCCCATTTTACCTGCAGAAGACCATGAAATAACCTGGCCTGTCTTATTGGTTAAACTGATAATAATGTTGTTGAAACTTGCTGTAACGTGAGCATCACCGTAGCTGTCTACTTTTACTACTCTTTTTTTTGAAGCTGCTTTTGCGCTTTGTGCCTTTGCCATAATTTTTTAAAAAATAGGTAATCGTTTAAAATTGTTTCCTGGTAAACCAAGATTGAATCAACCCTCCTGCTGACTTGAAGCGATCCGGCGTAAATTCTTTAATATACAAGTCTATGCTAATGGCTATTAGCTGATAGCTGTTAGTTTTATTTCTTAGCTACCTTCTTCTTACCCGCAACTGTCTTACGCTTTCCTTTTCTGGTACGGCTGTTGGTACGGGTACGTTGCCCACGAACCGGCAATCCTTTACGGTGACGTAAACCGCGGTAACAGGCAATATCGAGTAAACGCTTGATATTCATCTGAGTTTCGCTACGTAAAGCACCTTCCGTTTTAAACTCGGTGTTTATTACATTACGAATGGCAGTCTGTTCATCATCATTCCACTGATTCACTTTCTTATTAAAGTCAATACCAGCTTTAGTTAAAATGTACTGAGCTGTAGAACGACCAATACCATAAATGTAGGTAAGGCCAATTTCTCCTCTTTTATTTTTTGGTATATCTATACCGGCAATACGAGCCATAATTTATTTATGATTTATGATTTTTAGATTTATGATTTATGTTGTGCAATGAGGGATATATCATACATCCAACATCATACATCATAAATTATCCCTGCTTTTGCTTAAAGCGTGGATTTTTTTTGTTGATCACATACAGGCGGCCTTTTCTCCTTACGATCTTACAATCAACGCTGCGTTTTTTTATTGAAGCTCTTACCTTCATTTTATTTTATTTTATTCTATTTGCTAATGGCTAATAGCTAATGGCTAATAGCTTTTCTTTTATTTGTATCTGAATATGATCCTTCCTCGTGTTAAGTCATATGGACTCATTTCAACCCCTACTTTATCCCCAGGTAAAATACGGATGTAGTGCATCCTCATTTTCCCCGAAATGGTAGCCAGGATCTCATGCCCATTCTCCAATTTCACCTTAAACATAGCATTACTAAGTGCTTCAACTATTGTTCCGTCTTGCTTAATAAGTGCCTGTTTAGCCATAAATTTGGGAGCGCAAAGATAGGAGGAATATTTTAATTATTACAAAATATTACCGATATTTACACAATAAAAATAAATAAATTATGAAAAAAGTACTTTTTGCATTGCTTTCTGCCAGTTTACTAACTATATCATGTAGTAAAGATGACCCAATTCCTGTTGCACCAGTTGCCACAAAATATATGAATACAACAGCGGGAAGTTCCTGGAATTACTCTTATAAGGATATTATGGACCCAACGAATGATTATAATTATACGGTAACATCCACTAACAGGGATACCAGCGCTGTAGGTAAATCATTTCATGTTTATGAAAATACTACGAATGGAAATGAATATTATAATGTTACAGGTAACGACTACTTCACCATGCAGGCCTTTAATCTTGGAACAACTGATACAACTATATTAAATCTGTACCTGAAAACGGGTGCGGCTGCTAATACGGTCTGGGTACAGAGTTTGAATATTGATGCAGGCTTGGGTACCCCTGTTGCAGTAAATATTACGAATAAAATTGTGTCAACAGGTCTCAGTAAGACTGTTGGAGCAAATACTTATACAAATGTCATTCATGTTCTTACAACACTTAGTGTTCCAATATTAGCATCGATTCCAGGTTCATCTATTTCATCAAATATTGATTTCTATTATGCTCCAAATTATGGTATGATTCAAAATGATACAAAACTTGATCTGGTTGTTCCTTTAGCAACAATTGATATCCATACAAACACATCAACAAAACTGCTAAACGCAACACTTCTATAAATTCTATTTGAATATATTAAAAAAGCCGGCTTCTAAAATAAGCCGGCTTTTTTATTGCATTTTTATCACAGAAACCCTAAGAAGCTGTTTAAAAATAGAATGCTCAATATGCTTTGTGCACTTTGCGCTGTATTTCCTTTGTGTACTTTGTGGTTTTGTATTATTTTTTTAC
>JANOPU010000207.1:0-45033 GCA_031422055.1 Ferruginibacter sp. | reverse complement strand
TAAAAATATATTCCATTGTTTTATTATCATGTAAATAAAATTGGCGAAGCGATTTAATTTTTTTCTATGACACGTCACTATATAATCATCCTCTTTTTATTTGTTTGTTCAAATTCGTTTGCACAGAATGATCGTGCAAGGAGGATGAGTATTTTCATTGACTCATTAATGAAGGAAATGACTGTTGAAGAAAAAGTGGGGCAGATGAATCAATATAATGGTTTTTGGGAAGCCACTGGCCCTGTTCCAAAAGAGGGTAATGCTAAACATAAATATGACCATCTTAGAAAAGGAATGGTAGGTTCAGTTCTTAATGTAAAAGGGGCAGATAATGTAAGGAAATTACAAGAGATCGTTGTTAAGGAAACACGATTGGGAATTCCACTGATTTTTGGTTTTGATGTAATTCATGGACACAAAACACTTTCTCCAATTCCTTTGGGAGAGTCTGCCAGTTGGGATTTGGAAGCAATTGAGCAGTCAGCAAGGGTTGCTGCTATTGAAGCATCAGCAGTTGGTATCAACTGGACTTTCGCTCCCATGGTAGATATTTCCAGAGATGCCCGTTGGGGAAGGGTCATGGAAGGAGCCGGTGAGGATCCATATTTAGGGTCAAAGATCGGAGTAGCAAGAATTAAAGGATTCCAGGGAGATGATCTGTCTGCAAATAATACGATAGCCGCAACCGCAAAACATTTTGCAGCATATGGATTTGCAGAATCGGGCAGAGAATATAATACAGCTGATATTGGAACTTCAACTTTATATAATATCATATTTCCCCCTTTTAAAGCGGCTGTTGACAATGATGTAAAAACTGTTATGAATTCTTTCAATGTGTTAAACGGAATTCCTGCAACAGCTAATAGATTTTTGCAAAGAGATATTTTAAAAGACAAATGGCAGTTTAAAGGTTTTGTGATATCTGACTGGAGTTCCGGAATGGAAATGATCGATCATGGATATGCAAAAGACCTGAAGCAAGTGGCTGAACTGTCTGCTAATGCCGGCTCAGATATGGACATGGAGTCGTATGCTTATGTTACACATTTAAAACAATTGGTTGATGAGGGCAAAGTTGATATCAAAGTTATTGATGATGCAGTGAAGAGAATTCTTATTGTAAAGTTTGAATTAGGTTTATTTGATGATCCTTACAGGTATTGTGATCCAAAAAGAGAAAAGGAATTGATTTATCATCCGGATCATTTAGCCGCAGTATTGGACATGGCTAAAAAATCAATTGTGCTTTTAAAGAATGAGATCATAAAAAGTAAGGATAAACCCTTGTTGCCATTAAATAGAAATCAAAAAAGAATTGCTGTAATTGGTACTTTGGCAAATGATAAAAATAGCCCGTTAGGTAGTTGGAGGATCGGTTCCGACGATAGTACTGCGGTATCTGTTTTAGAAGGGCTTAAGAAATATACCGGCAATTTTAAATTTGCAAAAGGCGCTGATCTGATCATTGGTAAGGCTGACTTTATCAATGAAGTAAAAATCAATGAAACAGATAAGAGTGGATTTAAAGAAGCTATCAAATTAGCAAAGGAATCTGAAGTTGTGATCATGGTCTTAGGTGAACATGGATTTCAAACGGGAGAGGGGAGAAGCCGGACAAAATTAGATCTGCCCGGTGTGCAACAACAGTTATTGGAAGAAGTGTATAAGGTAAATAAAAATATCATTCTGGTTTTGATGAATGGCCGTCCATTGGCAATAACCTGGGCCGATGAACATATTCCTGCTATTATAGAAACATGGCAATTAGGTTCTCAATCGGGAAATGCCATTGCACAGGTTTTATTTGGAGATTACAATCCTTCGGGAAAATTGACAATGACATTTCCTAGAAATGTGGGACAGGTTCCAATTTATTACAATCATTATAATACCGGAAGGCCGGGGCCAAAGAGTGAAGTTTTCTGGTCACATTATTCAGATGAATCCAATAAACCTTTATATCCTTTTGGTTATGGGTTAAGTTATTCGAAATTCGATTACTCCAATCTGAAGATCGATGAAACGGATCCTTTAAAGATCAAAGTATCGGTTACCATTAAAAACGTTGGTCAGTTTAGGGGTGAAGAAGTGGCCCAGCTTTACATACATGATAAAGTGGCCAGCGTTGTACGTCCGGTTAAAGAATTGAAAGGCTTTAAAAAAATTAGTATTAACTCAGGTGAATCAGTTGTTGTAGATTTTATACTTACAGATGCTGAACTGGGTTTTTTTACAAATAGCGGTGAGTTTATTGTGGAACCGGGAGAGTTTGAAATAATGGTTGGTACTAATTCTCAAACAGGTCTGAACGGGAAATTAATAAAAAAATAATTTCGTTTTCATTTACAGAAAGTCAATGTTTCAATTTTAGTTTTCTCATAGTGTTCATGTACCCGGATCTCTATCCGGGTTTTTCTTAACTATTCTTTATATTTTTAGATATTGTACCAATATGGTTTATAAAATTGCAAATTTTTTAAAAGTCTTGCAGTGGTTTATATCGAGGGTATTAAATAAATATGAAAATGATGCAAAGCCGGTATTGAATTTATTGTTTGTCCAATCGTTATTAATTTAAAAAATAATTTTTCATGTGGGTGAAATTTTTTTCTGTACTATTTATTTTATTGGAAATATATAATTTTTCACACGCCCAACTTTGTCAGGGCAGTCTTGGTGATCCTATCATTAATATTACTTTTGGAAGTGGAACAAATCCTGGCCCTTCACTAGCAGCTGCAACTACTAATTACCAATATGTTTCTGCTGATTGTCCAACTGACGGTTTTTATACGGTAAGAAATAATACAAATGCTTGTTTTGGGAATACCTGGCATAGTTTTGCATCAGATCATACCGGGGATCCTAACGGGTATTGTATGCTGGTAAATGCATCGTTTCAGCCAAGTGTATTTTATCTGGATACTGTAAGGAACTTGTGTAGTAATACCACTTATGAATTTGCAGCATGGATCATGAATTTGAATGTGCCATCGGCCTGCAGTGGTAATACTATTCAGCCAAACATCACTTTTAGTATTGAAAGAACAAATGGTACAATACTACAGATTTATAATACCGGAAGTATTCCGCCATTATCTGCTCCTACCTGGAAACAATATGGATTTTTTTTTACGGTACCGGTTGCTGTGTCTGATATTGTTATTCGTATTACAAATAACTCACAGGGAGGGTGTGGTAACGACATTGCTTTGGATGATATCACTTTTCGAAAATGCGGCCCACTGATAATAAATAGTATTGATGGAGGGCCAGCCACAGCAAAATCTGTTTGCAGCGGTGCGCTTAATGAATTTCTATTAAGTTGTTCTATATCCGGTGGATTTACTAACCCTGTTTTTCAGTGGCAGTCAAACAATCCGTCGAACAGCAATATTTGGACGGATGTTATACCTGCTGTTAATTCATCTTCATTTAATTTTATAATACCTGCACAATCTCTGCCCGGTGTTTACCGTATGAGACTCGCAGTTGCTGAATCAGGTAATATTAATGCATTCCAATGCAGGATCTATTCACAGCCGTTTAGCTTCACCGTTATTGCAAGTCCGGTAACAACAGCTATAAATGACGGGCCAACATGTGAGGGTGGTACAACAATATTAGCTGCAACAGGAGGAATCCAATATACATGGAACGGTCCAAATTCTTTTACAGCGACAGGTTCAACCATACAACTGGGGAATGTTCAAACGAATCAGGCTGGCAAATACTACGTCGTTGTTAGTAATGCAACAGGATGTATAAATAAAGATTCTACATCGGTTATAATAAATCCACTTCCATTGGCAAGTACCGGATTTTCAAATACATCCTTTTGTTTAAAAGATAGTGTACAATTAATTGCCGCTGGTGGATTAACATATCAATGGATACCTGCTACAGGGCTGTCTGATGCTAATGTTTTTAACCCAAAAGCATCTCCGGAAGAATCTGTTCAATATATGGTCATAGTTTCAAATCAATTTTTGTGTAAGGATACTTCTTTTGTTACTTTAAATGTAATACAACCACCAATAGCCGATGCAGGATCTGATAAAATAATATTTCAGGGACAATCGATACAGTTAGCTGGAAGTATAATTGGACAAGGGAATAATTTTTCATGGTCACCCCCGACTTATATAGATGATATACTTTCATTACAGCCGTTCATAAACCCACCTGTAGATGCCAGTTATATTTTAAAGACAACTTCAAATTTTGGTTGCGGAACTTATTCGGATACTATGTATGTAAAAGTGTATAAGAATATTTTCGTTCCCAATGCATTTTCACCCAATGGTGATGGTATTAATGATACCTGGAATATTCCTGCACTTATTACGTATTCATTTTTTGAATTGGCTGTGTATAACCGGTATGGGCAATTGGTTTTTCAAACAAAAAATACAGCCAAACCATGGGATGGCACTTATAAAGGCAAACCAATGCCAGTGGGCTCATATAATTATTTTATCAATTTAGGTGAAAGCCAGGATATCTTAAAAGGTTCCGTTTTGATCATAAGATAGAAGAGTCTTATATTCTCAATCCGGGTCATTGCTTTTTTACTCAATCTTTTATTATTATACCATCTTGATTTAATATGTAGTCCAAAGGACTACGTTTAAATCTTAGATGGTATTATGCCGATAGGAAAAAACATTGGACTAAAAATTAGTATAATCGGTATTACAGGTATTCTTAAAAATCAGAATTTAAAATACACAAACAATCTTCCAAAATTCTTACTGTCGTTCTCAATCCGGTGATACAAAGGTTTTATATGCGGCATTTGTAAGAACCGTTCTACTTTTTTTCTCAACTGCCCGCTTCCTTTACCGGGTATGATCTCAACTTCTTTTATCTTTTTGTCAATAGCATCTTCAAAGGCCTGCTGTAAAGCTTTGTCAATGGCTTTGCTGTTATTGTAAATATCGTGGAGATCGACTTTAATGCGGCCCATGAAAAATTTATGATTTATGATGTAAGATTTATGATATGGAAATATATGCTTTATTTTGACCTGAACGATATGAATGATGATGCGCAAACTGTATTTAAATCATACATCATCCATCATATATCATCCATTCAATTTAATTCCCGTTTTCTCAAAACTAATGATCCTCTGCTTATATAAATTCCCGATTGTCATCTTAAAAGTTTTCTTGCTCATTCCAAAAAATGAATAAATTTCTTCCGGATCGCTTTTGTCATAATAAGGCAGGTAACCATCGTTTTCTTTTAATAATCTTATAATTTTTTCGCCCTCATCTTCAACCCTGTTATAACCCGGTTTACCGGCAGCAACATCAATTTTATTATCTGTTGGGTAGATCTTCTTTATAAATCCTGTAAACTTATCCCCGGCAGTAATATTCCGGTAGATCTCATTAAAATGTAAAACACCGGTATGTTGGTTATTGATGATAACTACATAACCGATATCTGTTCTTCTGTAAACAATGAGGTCAACTACCTCCAGTTCTTTTACGGTAAGATGCTCATTACTTAGAAAAGGTTCCAGTTTTTCAGTAGCAGCAATACGCCCGGTTTGTTCATCCAGATAAATTTTTACAAGGTATTCACCATTAGGGATCATGGTTGTCTGTTGCTTCGATTTAGGAACAAAAATATCCTTCATCAATCCCCAGTCAAGAAATGCGCCATGCGGAGTTACGCTAATGGTTCTGAGTTTTACAATATCACCTAATACGCCCAGTGGTTCCTGTGTGGTTGCAATGATCCTGTCTTCGCCATCATGGTAAACAAAAACCTTTAGTTCATCTCCTTCTTTAGTTCCGGGTGGAACAAACCGTTTTGGAAGTAATATACCTTCATTCCCATCCTCCAGGTAAACTCCAAAATCTACTGTACGTAACACTTTTAATACATTATATGCTCCAACTTTTACCATGATCCATGTTTAAAATGCAAGTTACACAAAACCCCATCGGGATGTATGATATATGATATAAGATGTATGATTTTAGTGCGGGTAACATATATCATAAATCATATATCATACATCTCATATCTAAAAGCGTTATCTTCACAAACTAAAATCGTTTTTTTTGAATTTTTCAACTTTCGGATTCGACAGCAGGCTAATGGAAGGCATAGATGCTTCCGGCTATGAAGAAGCAACACCGGTTCAACAACAGGTAATTCCGCAAATATTAGAAGGGAAAGATATTATTGCCTCAGCACAAACCGGTACCGGTAAAACGGCCGCATTCCTGCTTCCACTCATTAATAAGATCATTACATCCGTACACGACCAGCATACGATTAATGCATTGATCATTGTGCCCACCAGGGAACTTGCTATACAAATTGCACAGCATCTGGAAGGACTTTCTTATTTCGCAGGTGTTTCTTCTATTCCCGTTTATGGCGGTGGAGATGGCAATGCTTTTGTACAGGAAAAGAAAGCATTGAGTTTGGGTGCAGACATAGTTGTATGTACTCCCGGAAAAATGATGGCACACATTAAAATGGGGTATGTGAAACTGGATGGGTTAAAATATTTAGTGCTGGATGAAGCAGACCGGATGCTTGATATGGGTTTTTATGATGATATCATGTTTATCATCAAACACCTGCCGGTTAAAAGACAAAATCTGCTGTTCTCAGCTACTATGCCACATAAGATCCGGGAAATGGCAAGGAAAATTCTTCACAATCCGGTAGAAGTGAATATCTCTATTAGCAAACCGCCCGAAAAAATAATTCAGGCTGCTTTTATGGTTTTTGATACTCAGAAAATACCCCTGGTATTGCATTTGTTAAGAGAGAAAAATTTCAAAAGTGTATTGATCTTCTGTAGCAGTAAGCTCAGTGTAAAGCAACTCACCCGCGACCTTAAACGAAATAAGCTTTTGGCAGATGAGATCCATAGTGACCTCGACCAGGATAAAAGAGAGGATGTATTGATTCAATTTAAAAGTGGGCGACTGCCGATATTGGTTGCCACAGATATTTTAAGCCGGGGAATTGATATAGACAATATTGACCTTGTCATCAATTTTGACGTGCCACACGATGGAGAAGATTATGTACATCGGATAGGCCGTACTGCACGTGCTGCGGCTGATGGAACTGCCTATACACTGGTAAGTATTAAGGAGCAAAGAAAATTAATGGCCATTGAAAAACTTCTGGGTAAACCTGTTCCAAAAGCAACAGTTCCTGCCGAATTCGGGGAAGTGCCTGCATATGATCCTGCAGCCAACCGGTCTTCAGGTAACAACCGGTTTTCGAAAAAACCAGCAAACAGATCTTTCAATAAAAGAACAGGATAAAAAAATGTAAAATATTAAATAATGAATGTAAAATGAAAAAGTTGAAAGGCAGTGTTTGAGTAAGATAATTACATTTCATAAATAATAAAGGCTAACCTTTTACCTTTAATATTTTACATTCGATATTTCTCTGTTTAAAATACAGAATTTAATAGTTACGAATACTCTTCATTCTCCTCTGCCTGAAATATATTTGTAAAAACTACAAACGATCAGTCAAACAGCGAATATATTATCCAATCCTGTTGAATATTTAACAGGTATTACAGCGCTCAAAGGAGATATACTGCGTAAGGAACTAGGTATTTTCTGCTTTAAAGATCTGTTGGAACATTATCCCATCAGGCATATTGATAAAACAAAGGTTGATAAGATTGCCAGCCTCGATTATACAAAAGAATATACACAAGTTGCAGGTACTTTGATAAGTATGGAACTGGTTGGAGAAAAACATGGACGCAGGCTTGTTGCACATTTAAAAGATGAAACAGGGATTATAGAATTGGTTTGGTTCCAGGGAATCAGTTGGGTACAAAAGATATTGATGACAGGGCAACAATACCTGATATTTGGTAAACTGAGTTTTTTTAACGGAAAATCGCAAATATCACATCCTGAAATAGAAAATTATACTCCCCAAAAAGCATCCGGTAAGTCACACTTTGAACCCATTTACCCCTCAACAGAAAAATTAAAAGTAAAAGGACTAACAGGAAGGGCTATTGGAAAATTAACGCATGAGTTGTTACAAAAGACCTCTGAAAAAGACCTGCCGGAAAATCTACCTGAATCAGTTATTAAGAAATATAAATTAATAAAGCGTTATGATGCTTTTAAACATATTCATTTTCCCTCAACCCTTCAACATTATGAACATGCACTTCGCCGGTTAAAATTTGAAGAGTTTTTTTTAGCTCAACTGAGGATACAGTTAATAAAACTTAACCGACAGCGTTTTAGTAAAGGGTTGTTTTTTGAAAAAGTGGGGGCATTGTTTAATGACTTCTACCAGCATCATCTGCCTTTTGAATTAACGGGTGCACAAAAAAATGTATTAAAAGAGATCCGTAAGGATGCAGGCAGCGGACATCAAATGAACCGTCTCTTACAAGGAGATGTGGGTAGTGGAAAAACAATGGTGGCTTTACTGAGTATGCTTATTGCGGCTGACAATGGTTTTCAAAGTGTTTTAATGGCACCTACAGAGATCCTTGCCCAGCAGCATTATAACAATATCACTGAATTATTAAAGGAGTTGCCGGTGTCCGTTAGTTTACTTACAGGCTCTATATCTGCCAAAAACCGTAAACCAATTTTGAAATCATGTGATGACGGCTCTTTGAATATTCTGATAGGAACCCATGCCATCATTGAAGATAAAGTTGTATTTAAAAACTTAGGCTTTGCCGTTGTTGATGAACAACATAAGTTTGGGGTGGCTCAGCGGGCAAAGTTGTGGAAGAAAAATACCACTCCTCCTCATATACTGGTTATGACGGCAACACCAATACCCCGTACTTTAGCGCTTACGGCTTACGGTGATCTGGATTACAGTGTAATTGATGAATTGCCGCCCGGAAGAAAACCTATAACAACAGTACATCGTAATGAATCGGCCAGGCCACAGATAATGGATTTTATCAAAGAACAGATCGGTTTAGGAAGGCAGGGTTATATTATTTATCCCCTGATTGAGGAAAGCAGTAAACTGGATTATGAAAACCTGATGAAAGGGTATGAAGAAGTAAAATCATTTTTCCCTGAACCAACATACTGGATAAGCATGGTTCATGGAAAACAACCTTCAGATCAGAAGGAAACAAATATGCAACGTTTTGTTCAGGGAGATACACAGATACTGGTGGGCACTACAGTTATTGAAGTTGGGGTCAATGTTCCCAATGCTTCAGTAATGGTTATAGAAAGTGCTGAAAAATTCGGACTTTCACAATTACACCAGTTAAGGGGTAGGGTTGGAAGGGGAGCAGATCAGAGTTTTTGTGTGTTATTGACCGGCCAAAAATTGTCAGGCGATGCAAGGGAAAGATTGAAAATTATGGTTGGAACCAATGATGGGTTTAAAATTGCTGAAAAAGACCTGGAAATACGTGGCCCCGGGGAAATGGAGGGTACAAAACAAAGTGGCGTGTTAAACTTTAAACTGGCAAGCATTGTCAATGATAAAGCTATGCTGGAAGCAGTTAAAATAGCAGTGGAAAATATTATACTGGCTGACCCCGAATTGGAAATGCCTGAAAATTTGCCAATACGTAATTTTTTGCATCAACAAAAGGGCAAAACGTTGTGGAGTAAAATTGCATAACTAATACAAATTGTTAAAGCCTAAAAAAAGCTTTATTTAAACAAACTAAACCGTAAAAATTTCGTTTATAATAGGTAAATTGTATAAAAATAACAGATTGATCAGATTGAGAAAGATATCAGCTAAGATTTTGTTGTTTTCAATAGTTTTTTTTGCTTCTAAGGATCTGAAAGCTCAAATGGAATTTGTTGAAAATAAAGGGCAGTGGAACAGTAATGTACAATACCGTGGTGATTTTAATACCGGTTCATTTTTTATTGAAAACAAAGGGTATACTGTTTTAATGCACGACCCCAGGGATGTACAGGCTTTATCAGAAATTGCCCACGGCCATAAAACAAACAAAGAAGCGTCTTCTAAGCCCATTATTTTTAATTCATTCGCCTACAAAGTAAAATTCCTTGGCGCTGCTGCAAAAATTCAATCGGTTCCGGATAAACCATTTCCTACTTACAATAATTATTTTTTAGGAAAAGACCGTTCATCCTGGGCAACTGAATGCAAATTATTTCAGGCAATCACCTATAAAAACGTTTACCCAAATATTGATGTTCGTTATTATAGCGAAGCCGGTAAACTCAAATATGACTTTATTGTATATCCGGGTGGTAATGTTTCTGCAATTGCTATGCAATACGAAGGGCCGGAAGTATATGTAAAAAATAAGGAACTGAATATTATCACTTCAGTCGGTGTGGTGAAAGAACAATATCCATATAGCTATCAGTCTGGGTTAGGTGAACGAAAGGAAATTGATTGTAAATATATTGTCAGAAATAATGTGGTAACATTTCAGTTGAAAAATTATGATCCAAAAACAACTTTAATAATTGACCCGTCAATAATTTTTTCTTCCTTTACCGGAAGTTCGGCAGATAACTGGGGATATACTGCTACCCCGGGACCAGACGGAAGTTTTTTTGCCGGAGGTGTTTCATTTGGTTCAGGTTATCCCGTATCGCCGGGTGCTTTCAGCACTACCTTTAACGGAGGCACTGTAGAAGATGAATTTCCGGGTTATGATATTGCCATTTTTAAGTTTTCAGCCAATGGAAGTTCAAGGCTTTACGCAACTTATCTTGGCGGTAGTGGAAATGAGCAGCCTCATAGTATGATTGCAGATGCACAAGGTAATTTAACCGTAGCCGGAAGGACATTTTCTCCAAATTATCCCGTTACTTCTCCAATCATTGGCCAAGGAGGCGCATATGATATTGTTATTACAAAATTTAATGCTGCTGGCACTGCTTTGATCGGTTCCATAAAAATTGGTGGTACTGGTGACGATGGGGTAAATATCAGGCCTAAGTACCGCGGACAAACCGGTTCAGACGGAATCAGAAGAAATTATGGCGATGATGCCAGAAGTGAAGTTATTCTTGATGGTTCAAATAATATCATTCTTGCATCCTGTACACAATCACCAAATTTTCCGGTTACTGCCGGAACGCTTATCCAAAACACTTTCGGTGGGGGCAGACAAGATGGTGTAATATTAAAATTCAACAGTAATTTATCTTCCATAATATTTAGTACTTTTTTTGGTGGTTCGGGTGACGATGCCTGTTTTGTAACCAGCATTAATCCACTGACAAATACCATCTATGTTGGTGGAGCTACAACAAGTAATGATCTGCCGGGAAATAAAACTGGTGTGATTCATTCAACATTCCAGGGTGGATTGTCAGATGGATTTGTAAGTAACATACAAATTAATGGTACCGCTATCATTAAAACAACCTATCTGGGAACTAACGCAATTGATATGTTGTATGGCCTTAAATTCGATAGGTTAGGTTTCCCTTATGTAATGGGTACCACAACTGGTAGTTGGCCTATTATTAATGCTAATTTCAGTAATGCCGGTTCTAAGCAATTTATCTGTAAACTCAAACCCGACTTATCGGCATACGAATATTCAACCATATTTGGAACCAATTCCTCATCTCCAAACATCTCACCGATCGCTTTTCTAGTAGATCGTTGTCAGAATGTATATGTATCCGGCTGGGGCGGCGGGATCAATGTGCAGCAAGGTTATTCAACCGGAACCACAAACGGTTTGACAGAAGTAAGCCAGTTACCCGGAGTTCCTGCAGCTGATGGGGCAGATTTTTACTTTTTTGTTTTGGAAAAAAATGCACTCAGCCAGCTTTTCGGATCTCATTTTGGCCAGTTTAACGGAGTTGGAGATCATGTCGATGGTGGCACCAGCAGGTTTGATGACAATGGCGTTATATATCAAGCTATGTGTGCCAATTGCGGGGGAGGAATTATATTTCCAACAACACCCGGTTCATGGGCTACCAGCAATGGCAGTAATAACTGTAATCAGGCAGCAGTAAAAATTGAAATGAATTTTGCCGGAGTAGGTGCATCAATACAGGCATCCATAAACGCAGTAATAAACGATTCAAGCGGTTGTGTTCCTTTAACCGTTGATTTTAAGGACACTTTACAAAAAGGGAAAAAATTCTATTGGAATTTCGGCGATGGGACACCTGTAATAGTTACAACGACTCCCAGCATTTCGCATACTTTTATTGCTGTAGGAACATATACTGTCATGCTCGTTGCTGAAGACAGTTTAACCTGTAATATCACAGATACTGCATTTAAGATCATCAAGGTTGGAAACAATAAAGCCAATCTTGATTTTGTTTCGCAAAAATTATTACCCTGTGAAAGCCTTACAATGCAATACACGAATACATCCACACCAACCTTTGGAAGTTTTGGCCCCAGAACTTTTTACTGGGATTATGGCGATGGATCTCCAAGGGATACCGCTGCTTTCTCGCCACCGCGTGTTCATGTTTATGCGGCACCGGGAGTTTACACCGTAAAACTCTTTATTTTAGATAATACTTTTTGTAATTCACCCGATTCTATTGAAAAAACGATCAGGTTAAGCCCGCTGGTAAGAGCATCTTTTGAAACACCGCAATTGGGTTGTGCCCCTTATACCGCGATCTTCAATAATACTTCTCTTGCAGGAACTGATTTTATCTGGGAATTTGGTGACAATACAACCTCTACTGAAATCAATCCCACACATTTATACAGTATTCCGGGCACATATAATGTGAGGCTGATAGCCAAAGACACCAACACTTGTAACAAAATAGATACTTCTGCATTTTTTACGATTACAGTTGTATCTAAACCTAAAGCACTTTTCACTTGGGCTCCGGTTCCTCCGCAGGAAAATGTGCCGGTTACTTTTACAAACCTTTCATCGGCAGATGCCGTACGTTTTTTATGGAATTTTGGCGATGGGGAAAGTTCTACTCAAAGAAATCCTGTACATCAATATAATACCACCGGAAGCTTCACCGCCGAATTGATTGCATACAATGCTACTAACTGTTCGGATACGTTTCGTTTACCTGTGGATGTGATAATCCTTCCGTTATTGGATGTTCCCAATGCATTTACTCCAGGCCGATTTGGTGTAAACTCAGTGGTATCTGTAAAGGGTTTCGGTATTGGCAAAATGGATTGGAAAATATATAACAGGTGGGGGCAGTTGATTTTTCAGACAACCAACAGTAAGCAAGGTTGGAATGGAACATATAAAGGAAAACTTCAACCAATGGATGTATATGCCTATACACTTGATGTTGAATTTACCGATGGGAAAAAATTAAGAAAAACAGGTGATATAACCCTATTAAAATAATGAAAAGAAATAAGATCATATTATTTGTATTATTGCTGATCATGCTGTTTGAAAGATCGGGGGCACAGGACCTGCATTTTTCGCAGTTTTTTAATTCACCATTATCTACTAATCCTGCAAATACCGGTTTTATACCTGATGCGGATTACCGGTTGGGTGCCCATTACCGCACTCAATGGAGCAACATCATGTCTATTCCCTATAAAACGATCAGTGTTTTTGGTGATGCACAATTATTTCGAAACAGGCTTGAAAACGGATGGCTTGGTGTTGGCGCTTTGATCATGGGTGACGAGGCCGGAAGTGGTAGCTTAAGATCTATAAAAGCATATGGATCCATTGCATATCATCAGATGCTTGGCAACAGCAGCTTGCTGAGTGCAGGTTTTAACCTCGGCTATGCTAATAAAAGGATTGATCAGACAAACCTGAAGTTCCCGGATCAGTTTGACGGCAAATTTTTTGACAACCGATTACCGACAGATGTTACGCTTGTAAATAGTAGTGTAAGTTATTTCGATATGCAGGCAGGATTAAATTATGCTTATTTTCCGGAAGAGAATATTTATATTAATGCAGGATATTCCATTCATCATGTAAACAGGCCAAAAGAAAGTTTTTTTGATGATAAATCTACTGATGCAATTATCCCCATGAGGCATATTGGGTTTGTAAATGCCATATTAAAAGTTAATCCTAAAGTTATTATCAATCCAAATATTTATTTTACTACACAGGCAAAATCAATAGAATTAATGGGAGGGTTGAATGCAAATTATAACCTATCAGAATCTGGCGAAGTTCAATTAATTGCCGGTTTATATTACCGGTATAAAGATGCTGTTATTCCAATGATTGGTTTTGAATATAAAAGTATCAGGTTTTCATTCAGCTATGATGTTACTATGTCTCCGCTGAATAGCTTTAATAATTACCGTGGTGCAAATGAATTTAACATTATTAAAAACGGGTTTTATCCTGAAAATATTGATAGGCAATCACTTTGTCCTAAGTTTTAAAACTTTTCATGATCTTTTTACGATTTTTGCAAAAAGAAAAATACATGCCTGTATCAACAGAAGAAAAAAATAAATTCCTCAAACATCTTTCTGCGTTTAAAAGTATTGTCGGGGATCATTATGTTTTCACCGACGACGAAAGCCTTCATCATTATGCGCATGACGAAACAGAAAACTTACATTTTTTACCGGATATAGTATTAAAACCGCGTACTGCAGAAGAAATCAGTAAGGTAATGAAGATCTGCAATACAAATAATATTCCCGTAACACCCAGAGGTGCAGGCACAGGCTTAAGTGGTGGAGCTTTGCCTCAATTCGGAGGGGTATTGATCTCTTTTGAACGGATGAACTCCATTATTGAAATTGATGAACGAAACCTTCAGGTTACATCTGAACCCGGTGTAATAACAGAAGTCTTGCAAAATGCTGTAAAAGAAAAAGGATTGTTTTATCCACCGGATCCCAGCAGCAGGGGCAGTTGTTTTATCGGTGGAAATATTGCAGAGAATAGTGGCGGCCCTAAAGCAGTTAAATATGGTGTTGTTAAGGATTATGTTTTAAATCTGGAAGTTGTATTGCCCAATGGTGAAATTATCTGGACAGGTGCAAATGTACTTAAGAATTCAACAGGGTACAATCTTACACAATTAATGGTTGGTAGTGAAGGTACATTGGGGTTGGTTACTAAAATTGTTTTAAAACTACTGCCATATCCCAAGTTTGATCTGTTAATGTTAGTGCCTTTTAATAACCTTGAAAAGGCAGGGGCTGCTGTTAGTGCTATTTTCCGGGCAGGTTTTACGCCCAGTGCGATGGAGTTAGTGGAAATTGAAGCATTGAAGATCGTAAGCAGATTTGTTGAAAGTAATATAGTTCCAGTAACAGATGATATGGCTGCTCACCTGATCATTGAAGTAGATGGAAACCACCAGGAAACCCTGATGGCTGAAATGGAAGCCATTGCTGCTTTGCTCACAGATTTTGACTGTGGTGAAATATTTTTTGCAGATGATGCACAACAAAAAGCAGAGTTATGGAAATTACGGAGAAGGGTAGCCGAAGCTGTAAAACTTGCAGGCTTTACCATTGAAGAGGATACTGTAGTGCCAAGGGCTGAATTACCTGCACTGATACACGGTGTTAAGGAGCTGGGTATCAAATATGATTTTAAAGCAGTTTGTTACGGCCATGCAGGGGATGGTAACCTGCACATCCGGATAAAAAAAGATGGAAGTATTTATAGTTTGAATAACCCCGATGTAATACCCGCATTAAAAGCATTGTTTAAACTGGTGAAGTCGCTTGGTGGAACTATCAGCGGCGAACATGGAATCGGTCTTGTTCAGAAAGAATATATGGACATCGTTTTTGATGATGCAAGCCTTGAGTTAATGAGGGGTATCAAAAGGACTTTTGACCCTAATAATATTTTAAACAACGGTAAAATATTTGATATTTGATTTTTTAAAAAAACTACATGAAAAAAATAATTGTATGGACTCTCTTTTCTTTTGTTACAGTATGTAGTAATGCACAAGGAAATATTAGGAAAATGGGAATTCAGAAAGAAGAAGATCCAATAGAAGAAGGTTGGTTCAAAAAAGACCGTCTATTTACAGGCGGTGATATAACCCTTGCATTTGGTAATGGCTTTACTGTTCTGGGAGCCAGCCCTTATTTTGGATACAGTATTAATAAATATCTTGATTTTGCTGTTTCTTTTAATTATACTTACACATCACAACGTGATTTTAATTTTTTAGGTGATAAAGCTAGGCAGACTTTGTATGGGCCTGGTACATTTATAAGGGTATATCCTTTAAAATTCTTATTTGCTCAGGCACAGTTTGAACATAACTTTATCAGGTTTAAATATATATATCCTGAAAATTCAGGCATTCCTTCAAGAATTGAACATTATGATGTGAGCAGTTTTCTGGTTGGTTTCGGCTATGCCGGTGGAAGAGGGCCGGAAAGTAACAGTTTTTATTATTTCTCTGTTTCCTGGGATTTGATCAAGAATAGAAATTCACCCTATGTGGATGGGCTGGGGAGAGCTATTCCGATAATACGGGCCGGATATAATATAGCCCTGTTCCAGGGTAGAAGAAACAGGTAAAGAATCAGCACAAAAAATTATTTGTTAGAAGCGGTCTAATACCAATGTGATTTTTAAAATATGCCAATATTTAAAAAATCTTACAGTGGTTTATGCCGACCTGTGCCGGTACTAGGTATGGTATCAAACAAATGGTACAATGAGGCGAAGCCGATATTGGACTATATTGTTTGTCCAATCGGTATAAAAATGAAATTTACGTTCACCAGTTGCAGTTGGTCAGGCGACCAACTGCGGCGATTTATGCGGTTGCTGTTTGCTGACCAGCAACTTTACGGATCATAAAAAATATACGGATCTATTTTTAAAAAACTTCTTATTGATCATAAGTAATTCAACAGATCTGACGGTTCATTCAAAATCGTCATTTTTTTAGCAGGATTGTCATATAGGAAACCCTCCTCATGCATTGAATGTATATGTGCAATCAAGTGATCATAAAATCCACCGGAATTCAGGAAGAATATTTTTTTATCATGAATATTGAGCTGGTTCCATGTAAGCATTTCAAATACTTCATCCAAAGTACCGTATCCTCCCGGTAAAACAATGGCAGCATCAGCTTTTTCATAAAGCATTTGTTTACGAATATGCATGGTTTCAACAACGATCAATTCAGTTAAACCGTCATGCTGGTGTTCGAGTTCAGATAACATTTTCGGAATAATACCAATAACCTTACCCCCTTTTTCAATCGTTGAATTTGCAATGGAACTCATCAATCCTTTATTCCCACCACCATAAATTAAAATGATATTCTTTTGAGCAAGCAAATGGCCTAATTGTTTTGTATCAGACTCAAATAAAGGGTTAATACCTGATTTGCTTCCGCAAAAAACTGCAATGGAATGTATGGCCATAAATAAAAATTTGAAACAAAGGGAAAACAAATTTGTTTATCTTCAAAAATTATTAGTTCAATTAATAATTAAATTAAAAAATAACGATGTCTCCTGGCTTGTTGTTCTCCTTTGTAATTGGATATTTTATTTTATTATTAGCCGTTGCCTGGTATACCTCCAAAGGCTCCAACAATGAATCATTTTTCATTGGTAATCGTAAGAGTAACTGGATGCTGGTGGCATTCGGAATGATCGGGACTTCGCTAAGTGGGGTTACTTTTGTAAGTGTACCTGGAGGTGTTGGCAGTGGAAATTTTTTTTATTTCCAGATCGTATTGGGATATTTACTCGGATATCTCGTCATCGCTTTCGTGCTTTTGCCACTGTATTACCGCATGAACCTGACCAGTATTTATACATACCTTGAAAAACGATTTGGGATAAATGCACATAAAGCAGGAGCTTCCTTTTTTATCTTGTCGCGTTCTGTTGGTGCCACAGCTAGATTATATCTGGTGATAAATATTTTGCAACTTTTTATTCTCGATAAACTTGGGGTACCATTCATTCTTACAACTTTTGTTATTTTACTGATGATTCTGCTTTATACATTTGAGGGCGGAGTAAAAACGATCATTTATACAGATACTTTACAAACCTCTGGTATGTTGATCGGACTTGTGGTCTGTATCATTGTTATCATAAATTCGTTGGGAACAGATTTTTCGGGGGCATTGTCAATGCTTACCGAAAAAGGATACACACAAGTATTCAATACCGATATGAAAGCCGGTTCCTTTTTTCTAAAACATATTTTTGGTGGTATGTTCATTGCTATTGCCATGACCGGGCTTGACCAGGAAATGATGCAGAAAAATATCAGTGTCAAAAATCTGAAAGATTCCCAGAAGAACATGTTGTCTTTTGCAATGGTGTTAGTGCTTGTAAATTTTTTATTCCTTTTTTTAGGTGGTATTCTTTATTTATATGCCGGCACAAAGGGAATTGTTGTAGCACCAGACGACTTGTTTCCTACCATCGCTTTAAGTGATGCATTTAGTGGGACCATCGGGATACTTTTTATCATTGCCCTGATTTCTGCATTGTTTCCAAGTGTAGACGGAGCCATTACTTCACTCACTTCATGTTTTTGTATTGATATACTTGCATTGAACAAAAGCACATCATCAGAAAAAGAAAAAAAACGAACCCGGTTAAAGGTACACTTCAGTTTTGCCATTGTTTTTTTTATACTTGTTTTAGTCTTTAAGGCAATCAATGATAAACTGATCATTGATTTTATTTTAAAATTTGCAGGCATTACTTATGGCCCTCTACTGGGATTATTTGGTTTTGGTATTTTAACGAAAAGGGTGTTGAATGAAAAGTTAATATGGAGTATTTGTATATTGGCACCGTTGTTGGCCCTGGGTATTGATGTGCTTAGCAGCCCTGAATGGTATGAGAAAAAATTGCACATGACGATCGGGCTCAGATCTGTTTCAGAACAAATTTTTCACGGGTATAAAATTGGGAACGAATTAATACTGATAAACGGGCTGCTCACTTTCCTTGGATTGTTAATTATTTCTAAAAAATCGGACAAAAAAGAACTTTAATGGATCTGATAAATCAAACTGCGGAGCTTTATTCAAAAAAATTCACATCGGGTTTGGATAATATATTGCTTGAAAATGAGACCAGTACACAAGCCAATCATCCACTTGCACAGATGCTCAGCGGTCATGTTCAGGGGAAATTTCTTGAGATGATCAGCAAGATGATACAACCTGAAAAAATTCTGGAAATAGGCACTTTTACTGGCTTTAGTGCGTTATGTTTATCTAAAGGACTCAAACAAAACGGCTTGTTACATACCATAGAATTAAGGGAGGAAGATGCAGCAACTGCCACAACATATTTTAATAAAGCTGGTGCTGAAAAAATGATCAGGTTGCATGTTGGGAATGCCATTGAAATAATTCCCAAACTGAATGAAAAATGGGATTTGGTTTTCATTGATGCAGATAAGGTGAGTTATATTGAATATTACGAATTAACTTTGCCTTTTTTAAGCAGGGGAGGATGGATATTGGCTGACAATGTATTATTTCATGGACAGGTACTGGAAGAAGAAGTAAAGGGAAAAAATGCTAAGGCTATCCAGGCTTTTAATGAACATGTTGCAGCGGATAGCAGGGTAGAGCAGGTACTGCTTACAATAAGAGATGGATTAATGTTAATCAGAAAATTATAGATATATGAAAAAAATAGGTTTAGCTATTTTATCATTTTTTATTTACACCACTACACAGGCACAAATAATCAGTGTATCGGAATATATTGCTTTATATAAGGATATTGCCATTAGTGAAATGAAGCGTTTGGGTATTCCGGCATCCATTACTTTAGCACAGGGAATATTGGAAACCGAATATGGGAATAGCGATCTGGTAAAAAGATCCAACAATCATTTTGGAATAAAGTGTAAAAATACCTGGAAAGGTGCCAGCGTTTTTCATGATGATGATGCAGAAGGAGAATGTTTTAGAAAGTATGACAATGCCATAGATAGTTATAAGGATCATAGTGATTTTTTAAGAAACAGCAGCAGATATGCCTTTTTATTTGATCTGGATCAAAACGATTATAAAAGCTGGGCATACGGATTAAAAAAAGCAGGTTATGCTACTAATCCAAAATATCCTGTTATCTTAATAAAGAATATCGAAGAGAATAACCTGCAGCAATTTGACCAGGCCGGATATTCGGAAGCCGGGGTTAATAATAATGATCGAATAAAAACTGTTGAAGAAAAGGAGCCTGTTGAAATTATTCCGGTCAGGAAAATGACCAAAGTGTACAACCTCGAATCTATTAAAGCAGGCAAAACTTTGTTTAATGGCTTGAAAGCAGTTTCTGTTCCCAAAGGTATTTCTTTACTTGCTATTGCCACTGAGTTTGACATTTCCCTTTCAAAATTAATGGAGTATAATGATCTGAAAACTGATGGGTTATTAAAAGAAGAACAATGGATATTTCTTGAAAGAAAATTAAAGCAGGGTAACCGTGATTTTTATATAACAGAATTTGTTGAGTCATTGTATGAGATATCACAAACAAATGCCATTCAACTGGAATCACTGGTTCAGTTTAATAATATGAAAGAAGATGAAATATTAAAACGCGGAACAAAGATCCGGTTAAGACCGGTATCCGCTGTTAAAAATTTACAGGGAAGTAATACAAAAGTGATCATACACAAAGTGCAATCTAAAGAAGGGTTATACTCAATTTCAAAAAAATATAATGTAGCTGCAGAGGAACTTAAGCAATTAAATAGCTTAACTATAGATGACCTTAAGGTTGGCCAGGAATTAATAATTTCAAAATAAAAAGATATATGTCTGTGATAAAGGTAAACGACAAACAGTTTCAACCTTATATAACTGCCGGTGAAATTGATAAACAGATTAAAAGGCTTGCAGCCGAAATTAATAAGGATTATTCAGGTGAACGACCTTTGTTTATAGCAATTTTAAATGGGTCATTCATGTTTGCTTCTGACTTGTTTAAAGAACTTACCGTTGATGCAGAAATTTGTTTTATTAAGCTTGCCTCATATAAGGGTACACGAAGTACAGGCCATGTAATAACTTCAATAGGACTCGACGAGTCACTTAAAGACCGTCATGTAATTATTATAGAAGATATTGTAGATACCGGTAAAACGTTGCATGAATTTCTTCCTCAATTAGCAGACCAGCAACCTGCTTCGTTAAAGATCGCTTCATTATTACACAAACCGGATGCTTTGGTCCATGCTATAAAAATAGATTACCTGGGATTTAGTGTGCCGAATAAATTTCTCTTGGGATATGGCCTTGATTTCGACGGGTTAGGCCGTAACCTAAAAGAAATTTATCAGTTGATCAGTACATAGTGCATCAGCATTAAGTACAATTATTAATTTTTTTATGGGGAAAAACTAAATGTAGCAATCGTTATTTTTTGAAAAAACTTGTTCTATATAGCTGCCTCTTTTTACTTGCAAACAATGCATTTGGGCAATACTATTTACGTGGCGAAATAAAGGATGAACGTGGTATGGGTATTCAGAATGCAAGAATATTTTTGCATTCAGCCAAGAACCTGTATTTTTCGGGTACCTATGGCAGTTTTGGTATTAACGTTAATAATCTCTATGATTCCTTAACGATAAGCATTGATGGATATGAAACAAAAACAATCAGGGTTAAGTCCGATCAATG
Source organism: Ferruginibacter sp. (assembly GCA_031422055.1). GTDB lineage: Bacteria > Bacteroidota > Bacteroidia > Chitinophagales > Chitinophagaceae > Ferruginibacter. Next base: position 23,461 of record JANOPU010000207.1, on the reverse strand, counting down.
GCAAAACATTATTTTAAAAATTTCTGAATCAAGTGTCAGTAAAAATAGGCCCAAATTAATTTCAATAACAAAAGACCAAAAGCAAAGTTCAAGATTCAGTACGTTTGCTGATAATGAAACTTATTTTCAGTTGGTAGAAAATAGTTTTGTGAATACTTACGGATATCCTAATACCGGGTTTGCATTAAATGTAAATAAAGCTTCGTATAGTAATGTACGTCGTTTTCTCAATACAGAAAGCAAAGTACCACCTGATGCGGTAAGAATAGAAGAACTGATCAATTATTTTAATCTGCATTATCAGGAACCGGAAAATGGAGGTATCTTCAAAATGGGTTCACAACTAACATCCTGTCCCTGGGATGTTAAAAAACAATTGCTATATATAAATGTGAGTGCAAAAAGACTGGATCTGGAAAAAGTTCCACCATGTAATTTTGTTTTTTTAATTGATGTATCAGGAAGTATGGATATGCCCAACAGGCTACCATTGGTAAAAGCAGCATTTCAGATGTTTGTAAAAAATCTGAGAGAAAAAGATACCGTATCTATTGTAATGTATGGAGGCACAGTTGGCGTTTGGTTACAACCAACATCGGGTTCAAAGAAAGAAAAAATCATTGAATCCATTGAATCATTGACTGCTGCCGGTGATACGCCCGGTGAATCTGCTATCAGGTTTGCGTATAAACTTGCTGAAAGTACTTTTATTAAAGGGGGTAATAACAGAGTGATCCTTGCTACAGACGGTGATTTTAATGTAGGGGAAAACTCAGAAAAGGCACTGGATGAATTAATAACCAAACAACGCAAGACAGGCATTTATTTGACATGTCTGGGTGTAGGGATGGGAAATTTTAAAGATTCAAAATTACAGACCCTGGCAAAAAAAGGTAATGGAAATTATGCTTACCTGGATGATATAGCGGAAGCCGAAAAAGTATTGGTAAAAGAACTTACGCAAAATTTTTATGCAGTGGCGGATGATGTATTTATGAATGTAAATTTTAATCCTGCCCTGGTAAAACAATACCGGTTAGTTGGGTTTGATAACAGAAAGGAAGCAGTTGCAGATATTGAAAGTGATATGGAAGGTAGTGAGATCGGAAGTGGTAACAGTACCATGGCTATTTTTGAAATCATTCCTACTCAACAGAATTTGCTAACGAATAAAAATATTGTTACAACGGAGGAGATTGCAACACTGACATTAAAATATAGTTTGTGCAATGATACATCAACAATCAAATCAATTTATAAAGTAACAAATGATTTTGTGGCTTTTGACAGTATTGGTAAGGATTTAAAATTCGTTACTGCGGTTACCATGTTCGGATTAAAATTGAAACAATCACAATATTTTAATGATACGGAATGGTCTGTTATAAAAAATATTGCTTCAGCCGCTGCAGAAAAAAACAATTACCTGCAAGGAGAATTTGTAAGACTGATTGATAAAGCTGATAAAATATATTCAGTTAAAAAGAAAAAGAAAATTAAGCTTTTATAATTTCCAAAAAAATGGAATTAAGGCCCTTTTAACTGAACATTTCCCTGACCTTATCAAAAAATGATTTTTCATTTTTCTCTGGTTTTGGTTCAAAATTTTCAGATTGTTTTAATTTTTCCAGTACTTTTTTTTCATCCTCACTAACATGCTGTGGAGTCCAGATATTCACATGAATTAACTGATCCCCTTTTTCATAACTGTTCACATGTGGAAATCCTTTACCTTTTAACCTGAATATTTTTCCGCTTTGTGTTCCGGGGGGTAATTTAATCTTAGCCCTTCCATCAATAGTTGGTACTTCAACCTGTGTTCCAAATACAGCATCAGGAAAAGAAACATACAATTCAAATGCTACATTTAATCCATCCCTTTGTAGTTGAGGATGTGGTTCTTCCTCGATCAATACTATGAGGTCTCCGGCTGCACCACCTCGTTCTCCTGTATTTCCTTTTCCACTTATACTTAGTTGCATTCCCTCCTGAACTCCTGCCGGTATATCAATGGTTACTGTTTCTTCTCCATAAACCCTTCCTTCGCCTTTACAGCCTGTACATTTGGTTGTAATGGTGCTTCCTTCACCACTACAAGTTGGACAAGTGGTAACGGTTTGCATCTGGCCAAGAAAAGTATTTTGTACCCTTCTTACCTGACCACTTCCATTACAACTGCCACATGTTTGCATGCTATTTTTATCTTTTGCTCCACTACCCTGACAAGTACTGCATTTTACATGCTTTTTTACTTTGATCGTTTTATTGGCACCTTTTGCAATCTCTTCAAAATTCATTTTTAACTTTACTCTCAGGTTACTGCCACGGGTACCACGGCTTTGGCTACCCGAACTTTTCCTTCCTCCTCCACCAAAAAAACTCCCAAATCCTTCATCACCAAAAATATCACCAAATTGACTGAAGATATCATCCATATTCATACCACCACCTGCATTGAATCCACCACCACCACGGCCAGTGTTGAAAGCATTGTGTCCAAAACGGTCATATTGTGCTTTTTTATCCGCGTCGTTTAATATCTCATATGCTTCTGCTGCCTCTTTAAATTTATCTTCCGCTGATTTATCACCCGGGTTCCTGTCTGGGTGATGCTGCATAGCTACTTTACGATACGCCTTCTTTATTTCATCCTGCGATGCTGATTTAGATACACCCAGTATTTCGTAAAAATCTCTTTTATTTGTCATTACAATTATCAATTACCATTAAGCTGCAAGCAATTTCATCCACAAAAACCGGCTTGCAACTATCGGTTAATGGCTTGTAGCTTTTTTTATTTTCCAACTACAACTTTTGCAAAACGAATTATTTTATCATTCAGAAAATATCCCTTTACTGCTTCATCAATTACTTTGCCTTTCAATGTTGGAATTGATTCTATTTCCGCAATAGCTTCATGTTTTTCAACATCAAAATCCTGACCTATTATTTGCATTGGCTTCAACCCTTTTTGTTGAAGGATATTTTTAAGTTTATTAAAAACCAATGAATTACCTTCTTTGATGAGTTGAATGTCTTCACTTTGATCCATTTGTTTTTCAGCCCTTTCATGATCATCCAATACCTCTAGCAGTGATGATATGATGTCTTTTCCTGCTGTTTGTATCAGTTCAATTTTTTCTTTTGCAGTACGGCGTTTAAAATTATCAAACTCAGCAGAGAGGCGCAGGTACTTATCTTTTTGTTCTTTCAGTTCTGATTCAAGCTTTTCAGTTTCTGATGCTACTTCAATTTCAGGATTACTCAGGTGTGTGTTACCTGGAATATCTGAATCAGCATTAATATCTATTGTTGAATTGTCAGTAACCGGACTGTTCTTCTCTTCCATATATTTTCTTTAAAATGTGTGCAAATGTACAACAGTCAAACATTCTGCCAATACAAATTTAGCAGTCAATTTGACATTATAAATTAAAAATAAATCGAGAGAGGGGGGGAAATGGTACGATTATTTAATGACCTGAAATTTTCCGGACTCTTTAATAGAGCCGTTCTTATCTCTTAATTGAAAAATATAGATACCACGATAAAAATTATCGAGATCAATATTCATCTGTTGAGGGGTATTTTTCAGCTCATATACTTTTTTACCCATAAAATTAAAGATCTGCAAAGTATATGTTTTATTATGCCCACGCATGTAATCGAAGTTGATTACAGCCGTAGCCGGATTGGGGTAAAATTTAATCAACTTTGCTTGTATAGACTGATCGTAATCTATTTTATTTTGAGCAAAAGATGTAAATGTTATACCTAATAATAAGCTTATTATAAAAATTAATTTCTTCAATAGAGTAAAAATAGTGTAATTATTTTAAATATTATAGGAAAAGACCAACTTATTTAATGGTATTTTATATGTTAAATTTCATCTGATAGAAATTAGGTTGAGCAATTAACCTGGCATTTAAGACAAGCTTGCGATTTTTTCATTTATTGCATTAAAATCTGGAAGTGCTCCGGCATTTTCCAAGATCTCAGCATATTGTATAACTCCTTGTTTATCAATGATAAATGCAGATCTTTTACTTACTCCTTTCATATCCATATCTGTAAATGATTCATAAAGAACCTCATATAATGAAGATGCAACTCTATTAAAATCACTCAGTAATGGGTAATTTAATTGTTGTTCTTCCTTATATTTTGTCAGCGTAAATACCGAATCTACTGAAACACCCAAAACCTGAACCTCATCATTTTCATACCTGCCAATGTCATCTCTTACCGAACACAACTCTTTGGTACAAACACCTGTAAACGCCTGGGGGAAAAATAAAAGCAACACATTTTTTTTGCCTTCAAAATCGGTTAGGTTAATCTTGGTTTTTGTAGAATCATATAAAGAAAAAACGGGCGCTTTTTGGCCTGTAACTATTTTCATATTTTTTATTTTTTTTGTAAATGTAATTGGATCATGTAACAATATTTTAAGCAAGTTGTTCAATGGAAACTTATTTTTTAAGAGATTAAGATGCAAAAAACAAGAAGACCCCGCTTTACAGCAGGGCCTCCTTTATCCAAACAATCCATAAAAACAAAAATCTTTATTGTTAGAAAGAACAGGACTGTTGACTTGAATTATTTTAATGTTTAAAACCTGGGGCATCTTGTATATTCCAAACTGCTATTTTCACGATTTCTGAATTTTTGATACGTTAATGATATTTCATAACCACCCCGGCCCGTACTTGCAGTTTTTAATTGTGATATATTGGCATCATAACTCACTGCTATTGCAATTGGTTTAAACTCAATTTTAGCAACGGGTATCAGGGCGTCTTTCCATCTTAAATAAGCTCCTGCGTGTATACTATATTTTGAATCGTCCTTATCGCCCAGCTTTACTGTATACAATGCTCCTCCAACTATTTCCGTATATATTGCCTGTTTGGAATAATCAGCTTCAATGGTAAAGTATGCATTGTCTGTCATGCTCATTCTTATTGCGGCAGAACCAACCCATTTGGCCATCATTTCGTATTTGCTATCAGTGTAATATGATATTCTCTTCGCTTTATTAAAATGATGGTAAGCCAGGCCAATAAAAATATTATTGTCTTCATTGTTTCCGATCTGGGTATTATAACTCATACCTATGCTTCCATCTAAATAGGTGTATGAAGATTTTGTAAATGTTTCTCCATTAGCTAGTGCTTGATTATATTGTGAACCATCATATTGGCTATTCGTGGTCATCTTACTTCTGTCAATACTTCTTTGAACCAAACCGCCCATAATGCCCAATGATAAATAGCTATTTCTTTCGCCACTCAATGATTTGTGATAATTAAGTGCAGGTAAAATATGTGTAGCCGATAATGCAACTGTGCCGGATTTATCATAAAGTATTTGTGCTCCAATTGTTAGAAAATCATCAGAATTTCCTACATGCTTTTTAAATTCTGCATTTAGTGAACCGGTTCTGTAAGCATCGGATACACTGTTCCATTGCGAACGATATACTGTTTGGATCCGAACATCACCGGAAAAAAGGCCGGCCAATGCAGGGTTACGTAGCAATGGAGTTTCAAAAAATTGTGAAAAATGTATGTCTTGTGAAGACGCTTTTTGTGAATATGCAAGCACAAGCATAATCACTGCCAGAAACTGGCGGATTAAGTTTTTCATAGTTAGGTTTAAGGTGTTTTGTATTCTGTGCAGTATCATTAACGCTTTATCAGCATGTTTTATTATTGCACAATTACTTTTTTTTCAATGGGTTTAAAAAAAATTATCCTGAATTTTTTTAAATACTTATTTTATAAGAGCAATATTTCCTTTCATTGCTAATACACTGTTATTATCACACATGATCTCAATGGTATAAATATATACGTCTACATTTAATTTTTTTCCTTTGTAAGTTCCGTCCCAGCCTGCAGAAGCATCGTTTGGCATAAAATCATTTTTTTCATAAACAATTTCACCCCACCTGTTAAATACCCTGGCAGTTTTAATGCTGAATAACCCTTTACCCCTTGGGTAAAATATATCATTAGAGCCATCTCCGTTTGGTGAAAATGTGTTTGGAATAAATACATTGGAACCATTGCAAATGACATAAACGGTCACGTTATCTCTTGAACTGCATCCGCCCGAATTCTTAACTTCAACATCATAGGTTGTTGTTACTTTTGGCTTAACGGAAATGGAAGGATAATCACTTCTGAAAATACTACCTGTTGGTAACCAAATAACACTGATCACATCCGCTGAAATAATAGGTACTAGATCAATAGTTTGTCCAACGTTGATCGTTTTATCCGGTCCGGCTTCAATCGTTGGAATTTCGAAAACACGGATTGGTATAAAGGCAGTATCACTAAAGCAGTTCTTATCATCTTTACCAATTACCTGATAAACTGTTGACACCAAAGGCGATGCAACGGGGGCTGAAATATTTGTATTGTTAAGACCTGTTGCCGGACTCCACGTATATGTATATGCGCCGGATGCTGATATTTGCATAGAACTTCCCTTACATAAACTATCTCCCGGACTGTTACTCATGCTGAAAGGATATTGAACACTTACTATGATCGCATCTGTATTTGTGCAACCTTGTACAGATGTTCCGGTAACGGTGTAGGTCCTGATTGAATCAGGCATAGCAATAGGGTTTGCACAATTTGTACAACTTAAACCAATCGATGGTGACCAGACATATGTTGCAGCTCCGGTTGCCAATAATGTTTTACCGGTACCCTGGCATATCAGTGTATCTCCGCCTGCATTAACATTTGGAATTGCAAAAGCGTCTACGCTTGTAATAACTGTATCCATACAGCCTGTACTGTTTGTAACAAGTAATCTGACAGGATAGATCCCTGCAACCGAATATGTTTGTGCAGTCGGATTGATCAGTGTTGAAGTATTCCCATTTCCAAAATCCCATTGCCATGCTACAACAGATGTATCTGCTATAACAAGAGATCCGTTAAAACTTATTGTTACAGGTACACAACCATTTGCAGATTGTGTTATCTGTCCCTGTGGCGGTGCAACAATCTTAACAGGTAAAGTACTTAGCAATGTATCTGTACATCCGTAATTGGTTGTTACTATCAATGATGGAAAATACATACCAGGTGTACTATAAAAATGAAGCGGATTGGATAAGTTAGAAGTAAATCCATCACCAAAATCCCAAACATAATTATTAATGATATCATCACTGGTTGAGGTATTGGTAAATTGAACAGAGCCTGAATTACAAACCACCGGCGGATTAAAATTAAAATCTGCAATAACACTATGAACAAAAATTGTATCAGGGCCCGTAATGGGAACAGTACATCCGGCAATATCTACCAGGATCATCTTTGGAACATAACTTCCCGGAATTGTATAGGTATGAGAAACAACCGAGTCAGTAGTTGCCAAAGTACTTCCATCACTAAAATCCCAAATAAATGAAACCCTGTCTAATGTAGTTCCAACAAAGTTTACTGTTAAAGGCTGACAACCAGCCAGCGGACCGTACGTGAAGGATCCATAGGGTCCTCTTACCGTTATTATTTTTTCTTTTGTTGAAGTACAGCCTCCCGGACCTGTTACTGTTAGTATGGCAATATAGGTACCCGGTACATCATAAAAATGCGAAGGGTTTGGTGCTAAAGATGATGTGCCATCTCCAAAATCCCAGCTAAACGAAGTATAGTTTAGCGAAGTATTTGTAAATGTTACGATAAGTGGCGGACAGGTACCTGTTGAATCACTTAAATTGAAATTAGCAGATGGTGTAACAATAGTAATATAATTTACTCTTATTAATGAATCGGTACAACCATACTCATCCGTTATAACCAATTTTACCGTATAGACGCCATTAGCTGAATAAGTATGCGTTGGATTTGCATCAATACTGATGTTTCCATCACCAAAATCCCATTGGTATAATAATCCAGGGCCTGTTGAGCTGTTAAGGAATAATATATTTTGTCCGGGGCATGTTAATGTATCGGCAGCAGCAAACCCCGCTACCGGCTTGGAAATTGCCAGCAGGTTTGGTCTTGTTAGACTATCCCTGCATCCGATGTTATCTGTAACGATTAGGGTTACTGAATAAACTCCCGGTAAAGCATAGTTATGAATAAAGGGCCCTGAACTCAGCGTATCAGTAATGCCATCACCCCAATTCCAGATCCATTGAGTAATTGGGTGAACACCATCACTTACAGATAGGTCGGTAAAAGTTACAGAACTTAACAGGCAAAAACCACTTGTTGGAATATTAAAATCTGCAATAGGGCCGTTCACTCTTACATAATGTACCTTGGTAAGTGTATCCCTGCAGCCATTCCAATCAATAGTAATGAGCGAAATATCATATAATCCGGTAATGGTATAAGTATGTGAATTGCTGATACCCAGTGCAGTTGTGCCATCTCCAAATGACCATTCGTAATATTGAATATTAGCAGGGTTAATGCCAATGGCAGTAAAAGTAATTATATTACTTCTGCATATAACCGTATCCGTTGCAGTAAAATCAGCATTTTCTGCAATCACCCTTACTGTTTTTACACTGGTATAGGTACAACCTGTTGAATTATTTTTAACTAATAGTGAAACGGTATATGTTCCGGCGCTTGCATAAATATGCGTCGGACTTGGGACTGTTGATGTTGTAGCATCTCCAAAATCCCAATTCCATTCATCTGCACCTATTGACAGATCAGTAAAGACTCTTTTGAATGGATCTGAACAACTGGATGCTATTGAAAAGGCAGCAATAGGAGGTTTTATGTGAATATAATTATTGATTTGTATTGTATCCGGGCATCCGTTATTCCATACAATAAGCTGAATATTAAAGTAACCGGTGTCGGTGTAAGTATGAGATGGATTTTGAACGGTAGAGGTTCCTCCATCCCCAAAATCCCAAAGCCATTGGTCAACGTTACCTGTTGAAAGATCCGTGAAATCAACAGGAACATTAGCACATACATCACGTGGATTAGCGCTAAAATTTGCCTGAGGTTTGACCCCGACCTTTATACCGTTATTAACAACAACAGTATCAATACAACCACCGGCTGTTGTAATGATCAGGCTGATGGTAAATGTACCGGGCCCGAAAATATGACTTGGATTAGCTAAAGTAGAAGTTCCTCCATCACCAAAATTCCATAAATATCCGGTAACGGGTTCAGTAATATTTACTGTGGATGAGAAGTTCCATAAAAAAGGACTACAACCTTGTTGTGGCAGATTGAGAATATTGGCCTGCGGTTGATTTATTTTTATATAATTGGTTTTTGTTAAACTATTTGTACAGCCAACAGCATTGGTACAAACTAATTTTACTGAATAATTCCCTAAAGCGGTATAAGTATGAATGGGATTTGCCAGTGTTGATGTAGTTCCATCACCAAATGTCCAAAAATAGTTGATTGCTCCGGTACTGCTGTTCGTAAATCGTACGGTAAATGGTACAGTACAAGCCGATGTATCTGTTGTAGAAAACACAACTGACGGAAACGGTGATACGACAATGCTCCTGGTCATTGAATCAATACATGCACCAAAATTATTAACGAGTTTTATCTGGTAATTGCCGGGCACTAAATATGTTTTTACCGGATTGAATACAGTTGACGTTGTTCCGTCTCCAAAATTCCAGAATAAACTGGCAGGTGCAGGTGAAGTAGTATTGTTTAAAGTGAAACCAACGCCTGAGCAAATACTGTCAGGTGCTGTAAACATTGTTTGCACATTACCGATGACCACTGCATTGGGACGTATGATCGTATCCTTACAGCCGGTGCTGTTTGTTACAATCAATTGTACGGTATAACTTCCGGGGCTGTTGTAATTATGCGATGGACTTAATAATGTAGAAGTAGTTCCATCACCAAAATTCCATAAGTAGGTTAATGCACCAACACCCGAAGATAGATTTTGAAAATTTATATTTACAGGTGGTGTACAACTGTTGGAAGTATTATTGCTAAAACCTGCTGTTACTCCATTGGCAATGGTAACAAACTGCGTTTTAGTAAGACTTTTGGAACATCCGTTGCTATTGGTTACAACTAGAGATACATTGTAATTACCAGCTGCCGTATACGTGTGCACAGGATTTTGAGTATTTCCAAAAGTTCCGTCACCAAAATCCCATTGCCATTGATTAATGGTGCCATTGGATGCAGTACTTAAGTCTGTGAACTGAATGGGTACTGGAAAACATCCTGCCCTGGGTGAAGCATTGAATTCTACAACCGGTAATGCAAAAATAGTTATGTATTGAGTTTTGATAAGTGAATCTTTTCCTCCGGCATTTTGAACAACCAGCTTTACTGTATATTGCCCGGGAGTAAAATAAGTTACTGATGGATTTTGTAAAAATGAAATGGTACCATTACCCAGATCCCATCTCCACTGTGTCGGATTTCCGGTAGATTGATCTGTGAAATTTACAAGACGTGGGGTACATCCCGAAGTAGGTGTAGCAATGAATGCTGCAGTCAATTGTGATTTGCCAGAAAAGCTTATTAAGGCAAGTATAACAATAAAGCATATTGATCTAATCTGTACTAAGGCAGTCATAGGAACGGTTTGTCTTTATAAATTGTCAGGATAGTTTGGATGATCCACAACAACTTATTAAACAGAATAATCGAATAATTATTGTATAAAGCGGGCTAAAAAAATCAAAGCCTTTGCATATGTAATACGATTGGGGAAGAACTACCCGATGGTGCCAGTTCCATAACCGGAACAGCTTTTTTAGTAAAACGCCAGATCCTATTCAAAAAAATGAATTCAGCCGGTATAGTTGGATCTGTAAGGGATATGGTCAGTTTGCTAAAATCATTGTTTGAACTCCAGGTGCCGGTATAGGTTACACCATTTTTTACTCCCAACATTGGGCCGTTATAATTGGTGCTTTTTAATAAAGTAAAGTTATAACCGGTATATTGGGAAGTAAGATCTGTTCCATTATCTGTAGCTAATATTACAATAAAGACCCGGTTTAGGATATTTGTTTCAAAATATTGCTGTAAAACATCCTGCGTAATAGCATCCTGTGTCTTTTTGCAACTGGTAGCCAATAAAAGAACAGCAAATAAAATCGCAATGATATACCTGGATCTGTATGCTTTTACAGTCATAAACTCAAAGTTATTTTTTATAAATATCGGTATATTTTTTTGAAACATGATCTATAAAATATTGGCTGTTCAAATTTTCACCTGTAGCCTTTTTGCAAAGGTCTTCAGAGTTGTAATAACGGCCATACCGGTATATATGTTGTTTCAGCCAATTTAATATAGTCAAATTATTTCCATTTTTTATTTCTTCATGTAAAGCAGGATTTTCTTTTAAAAGCGTTTCAAAAAATTGTACTGCATAAAGGCTTCCTATACTGTACGTTGCAAAATATCCAAAACTGCCATGGCTCCAATGCACGTCCTGCAGGCATCCCAGGTTGTCGTTCGGAACTATCACTCCCAGGTATTTTTTATAATGTTCATTCCAATAAGAAGGAATATCTATTGTTTTGATATTGCCTTCAATCAGCATTTTTTCTATTTCATATCTTATCATTACGTGAAAATGGTATGTTAGTTCATCTGCTTCAGTTCGTATAAATGAAGGCTGTACTTTATTGATGCCTTTATAAAACTGATCCGGAGAAATATTTTTAATTTGGGAAGGGAAAAAGGATTGTAACAAAGGATAGTTATACTCAATAAAAGGTTTGCTTCTGCCAATACAGTTTTCCCATAACCTGCTTTGGCTTTCATGAATGCTTAAACTGCAATATTCCCCTCCGGGCAAACCATATTCACCCGAATGCAATGACTGTTCATACAAGGCATGGCCTCCTTCATGCAAGCAACTCCAGGTCATATTGCCAAGATCATTTTCATCTATTCTGGTGGTGACTCTTACATCATTACTGCAAAAGTTTATTGTAAACGGATGTTCACTAACGTCCTGCCTGCCGGCTTCAAAATCAAAATGGATTCTTTTTAAAATCTCTAATCCGAATTTCCATTGCTGGTCTTTTTCAAAATGCTGATGTAGAAAACTATTTTCTACCTGGGGAAGGGTTGATATTTTTTCTAACAACAAACGAAGTTGCGGACTTAATGAATTGAAGATTGAATCAACTTTTTTTACAGTAAGCCCTTTGTCATATTCATTTAATAATGCATTATAAGGATGATGTTCATAGCCCAGCAGATCGGCTTCCTCCTTTTTTAATTCAATAATTTCACTCAGGGATTTTTGAAAAACAACAAATGAATTTTCTTTACGGGCGCTGATCCAGGCATGAAAACTTCTGTTAACAGATTCACTCATTTTATGCACAAATGCTGAACTGAGTTTTTTATTTTTATTAAAATCTTCCAGCGTTAATATGACATTTCTTTTTTCTTTGGCTGCAAGATCATTTTTTGAAGCAAGTTCATTTAACAATATGCCCAGCTTTTCATCGGTGAATTGCTGGTGAGCCAATTCTGTTAATGTAGCGATCTGCCTTCCTCTTATATCATTTCCTTTAGGAGGAAGATAAGTTTCCTGATCCCATTGTAAAACGGCAGATGCGTATTTTACATCGGCAATTTTTTGCATCTTTGTTTTATACTCGTTGTATAATGCCTCACTATTCATTGAATAAATTATTAAAAAATGAAAATTCAGGATATCATCCATTTATTAGAAAAAATTGCTCCCCCGTCTTTACAGGAGAGTTATGATAATGCAGGTTTACTTACCGGCAACACATCATGGGATTGTAAAGGTATTATAACCTGCCTTGATGCAACAGAAGAAGTAATTATGGAAGCTGTAACTAAGAAATGCAATATGGTTGTAGCGCATCATCCGATTATTTTTAAAGGGTTAAAAAAAATTACCGGCAAAAATTATGTTGAAAGAACGATCATTAGTGCTTTAAAAAATGATATAGCTATTTATGCTATACATACTAACCTCGATAATATTATAGATGGAGTTAATGGCAAAATTGCTGATATGATTGGGTTAATAAACCCCAGAATCCTTGTTCCAAAAGAAGATATGCTGCAAAAGCTGGCTGTTTTTGTTCCTGTTGATCATAAACCTGCTTTGTTGGAAGCATTATTCAAGTCAGGAGCTGGTAATATTGGTCAATATAGCGAATGCAGTTTTTCAGCTGCCGGGGTTGGAAGTTTCAAAGCCAATACCGGGGCCAATCCATTTGTTGGTAAAACCGGTGAAAGGCATTACGAAAACGAGGAAAAAATTGAAGTGGTCTTTCCTGTTTGGTTACAGTCGCAGGTGCTGAAAGCCATGAAAAATGTACATCCCTACGAAGAAGTGGCATATGATATTTATTCAATGAACAACAGCTTCCAACATACAGGTTCAGGTATTTTTGGTGTATTTTCTGAAGAAATGAGTGAAAATGACTTTTTATCATTGCTGAAAAACAAATTCAATCTTTCTTTGATACGTCATACTGCCTTGAGAGGTAAACCTATAAAAAAAGTGGCCGTTTGCGGAGGCGCAGGAAGTTTTTTAACTACTGCTGCCATTGCTTCCGAAGCGGATGTTTATATAACTTCGGATTTAAAATACCATGAGTTTTTTGATGCTGACAATAAACTTTTACTTGCGGATATTGGCCATTATGAAAGCGAACAGTTCACCATTGACCTTTTGTTTGATATTTTGAGTAAAAATTTCCCTAACTTTGCAGTCCAAAAAACTGCTGTGAAAACAAATCCGGTCAACTATTTTTACTAAGATGATATTAAAATCATTTTGATAACAATCAGTCAGATAAATTGGGATGGTAACAAGGAATGAAATGGCTTAAACAAATACAGGTAAAATAAAAATTAAATAATAACCATATGGCTTCAGTAAAAGAATTTTCAATAGAAGAAAAGTTATCTTCTATGGTAACCTTACAAAAAATTGACAGCAAGCTTGATGAGGTTCATATTCTGAAAGGCGAACTCCCCATGGAAGTGAAAGATCTGGAAGATGAGATTGAGGGCCTGCATGCACGCCAGACCAGGGTGGAAGAAGAGATCAATGGTATACAGGAATTCATTGATCAGAAGAAAGAAGGCATCAAGGATGCACAGGCGCTATTAAAAAAGTATGAAAAACAAAGTGACAATGTAAAAAACAACCGTGAATTTGAAGCAATCAATAAGGAAATTGAGATGCAGCAACTGGAAGAAAAACTTTGTGAAAAGCACATAAAAGACGCAACAGAAGAAATTGCTGAAAAAGCGAAGCAACTGGAAATAGCAAAAAAAGCAGTAACTACAAAAGAAACGAACCTGAATGGTAAAAAGGGAGAACTGGAGAAAATCATTAAGGAAACAGAAAAAGAAGAAAAGCATTATAATAAAATAGCAACGGAAGCAAGAAGTCATGTTGATGAAAGGCTTTTGTTGAGTTATGACCGGATCAGGAAGAATTACCGGAATGGCCTTGCAGTAGTCCCGGTTGAAAGGGATAGTTGTGGTGGATGTTTTCATGCGATCCCTCCACAAAAGCAAAGCGAGATCAAATTACGCAAGAAAGTGATGGTTTGTGAAAACTGTGGGCGTATCCTTGTTGACTCCGATTTGAATGATTCTGTAGTTGTAAAGTAAGTCATTAGTCATTAGCTATTAGCTGCAAGCTGTAAGCCAGTCAATAAATTTTTTAGCCCATTCTTTTTAGAGTGGGCCTTTTAATTTCCAACTAATATTTATTCAGAAGTAAGGTTTTTGTATTACTTGCAGCTAACAGCTTGTAGCTAATAGCTATTTTTTCTTTAATTTGCCTCTCATTCCATGCTACAAAAACTCCACATACAGAACTACGCCATTATAGATGAGCTGCAGATCAATTTTTCTGACAACCTGAACATCATAACCGGTGAAACGGGTGCAGGTAAAAGTATTTTAATGGGAGCCCTGAATTTGATTTTGGGACAAAGAGCCGATAGCAGTATTTTACAGCAGCAGGATAAAAAATGTATCGTAGAAGGACTTTTCAACATTAAGCAAAACAAAAAAATAAAAGATTTCTTTGCATTAAATGACCTTGACGGTGATTCTGAAATATTGATCAGAAGGGAGATTGCATCTAATGGCAAATCTAGAAGCTTTATTAATGACACACCTGTAAATCTTTCACAACTGCGATCGTTAAGTGTTTTACTGGTAGATCTGCATCAGCAATTTGATACATTAGACCTGGGAACGGAAAATTTTCAAAGAGATGTTTTGGATGCATTTTCAGGTAATGGAGAATTATTAATACAACTGAAAGAAAAATTCATTGATTATACAAAAGCAAAAAAAGAACTGGAAGCTTTACAGGTTCAGCAAAATAATGCTGAGAAGGAACTTGACTATAATAAATTTCTTTTTGAAGAACTGGAAGAATTGTCTTTAAAGGAAAATGAATTGGAAGAGCTGGATGCAGAAATAAAATTATTAAGCAATGCAGAACATATAAAGCAACAACTGGAAAGTATTTATTTTGAATTAAAAGAGAATGATCAGCCGATCGTACAGCAATTAAAAGCGTTGAATAACAAACTGGGGGGCATTCAACAATATCATCCTGCAATAAGTTCTTTGTGCGAAAGAATTTCAGCGTCAGTGATTGAGATCAGTGATGTGGCAGATGAGCTGGAGCAAATAGACAGGGGTGTACATTTTGATGGCCACCGGATAGATATAATAAATGAAAGGCTTTCTACTGGCTATAAACTTCTTAAAAAGCATACCGTTAATGATACTGCCGGGTTATTGGCCATACAGAACCAATTGCAACAAAAACTGGATGCTGTTTTAAATATTTCCACTACAATTGAAAAACTGGTATTGCAGGTAAATGAAATATACATAGCATGTTTGAAAATAGCCACAATCATTTCAACGAACAGGGCCGGGCATGTAAAAAATTTTGTTAGCCAGGTCAATAAATTACTCATACAAGTGGGTATGCCGAATGCCTTGTTGAAGATATCTTTGCAATCGGTTCCATTATCAATGTATGGAACTGATGATATTGAATTCCTTTTTGATGCAAACAAGAGCAATCGTTTTGAACCTATTAGTAAAGTAGCCAGTGGCGGTGAATTGAGCAGGTTGATGTTGATCATCAAATCCCTTGTTGCACAAAAACTCGAATTACCTACGCTGATATTTGATGAAATTGATACCGGTATCAGTGGCGAAGCAGCCAGGCAGGTTGGTATCATAATGAAAAATCTTGCCTCAGCACATCAGTTGGTTTCCATAACACATCAACCTCAGATAGCAGCCAAAGCAAATGCACATTATTTTGTGTATAAAGAAATAAAAGCTGATAAAATTGTTACATCAGTCAGGTTACTAAATAGTGATGAGCGTATAACAGCGATAGCAAAAATGCTTAGCGGAGAAAAACCTACTGCCGCAGCTTTGGAGAATGCAAGAGAGATGGTGGGGAATTAAGGAAGTGGAAATAAGGAATAGGGAATTAGGAATAAGGCTTTGGAATTTTAGGATAACAATTAATAGATTAAACTAAAGTACTTGCAGAAGCTGGTAATATTCATCATATTTATTGCATCAATACTTTCTGCATGCTTGGTGCATACAGTGATAAAGAAAAATATAGATCCGAAAAGATCTGTAGGATATTTTGCTCTATATGTTATACTGCACCTGGCTGCTGTATTTTTAATCGTATTCATAACAAGTTTTTTTATATTTCAATACAGTAATGTACAGTTTAAAAAATAACCGGTTATTTTTACAGAATATAATTT
Source organism: Ferruginibacter sp. (assembly GCA_031422055.1). GTDB lineage: Bacteria > Bacteroidota > Bacteroidia > Chitinophagales > Chitinophagaceae > Ferruginibacter. Next base: position 6,672 of record JANOPU010000207.1, on the reverse strand, counting down.
TAATCAACTAATAAAACCAAGCCATGTCATACAATCTGCTAAAAGGAAAGAAAGGGATCATATTTGGAGCACTTGACGAAAGATCCATTGCCTGGATAACTGCAATTAAATGTTATGAAGAAGGTGCAGAAATTGTACTATCGAATGCTCCCGTAGCTATGCGTATGGGAGAAATAAATAAGCTTGCAGAAAAGATCGGTGCACCTGTAATACCCTGTGATGTTAGTAGTAATGAAGATGTGGAAAATTTAATTACAAAGACCATGGAGCATTTTGGTGGCGGCTTCGATTTTATCTTACATTCAATCGGGATGGGCGTAAATGTGCGCAAGGGAAAACATTATACAGAAATTGATTATGGTTTTAATGTAAAAACCAATGATATTTCTTCAGTAAGCCTGCATCGTGTAATGGCCACCTGTATGAAAAAAGATGCACTAAATGAGTGGGGGAGTGTTGTTGCACTTACATATATCGCTGCCCAGCGTGTATTTCCTGACTATAGTGAAATGGCTGATGCAAAAGCGTTGCTTGAAAGTGTTGCCCGCAGTTTTGGATATCATTATGCTGTAAAAAAACATGTACGTGTGAATACGATTTCTCAATCACCTACCCGAACTACAGCAGGCAGTGGTGTAAAAGGATTTGAAGGTTTTATTAACTATGCTGAAAAAATGAGCCCACTTGGAAATGCCAGTGCTGAAGATTGTGGTAATTATATTGTGATGATGTTTAGCGATATGACAAGAATGGTTACCATGCAAAACCTGTTTCACGATGGTGGCTTTTCATTTACCGGAGTTACACAAGCTGTGATCGATCAGATGGAAAAGTAAATAAATACCACGCACTACTGATCATATACAGCCAAAGAAACCAATAAACTAATAAAGCATTAAACCATGGACTGGACTGAAGTTATCGGGTATGTGGGTTCTGTATTAAGCAGTATTACTTTTATGCCACAGGTTTATCAGGCTTGGAAAACAAAAAGTGTAGGTGATCTTAACCTGTTAATGATGTTCATTGTTTTCATCAGTACTATTATCTGGGTGATATATGGTATAGGCCGGGGATTGTTACCTGTGATCATTTGTAACGGCATCATTTGTATGCTATCTCTGATACTTATTTATTTTAAGTTCAGTTTTGAAAAAAAATAAATAGATATTTTTATAGAAATATCTTCATTCCTCTAATTAATTTTATTTAAGAGGCTTTGGGCAACCCCGTGAACTTATTTCAGGTTTACATGGATTATCACCATTTGTTGTATAAGTATCCTGATCCCAAACAAAAGCAAACTCTGAACTTCCATTATTGTTGGAATATTTTTTATTTCCAATTGGTGCATCATGTGCTATGCCTGCTCTTATTTTACTTCGTTCATTATCTCTGCCGGAAAGATTAAACGATAATGATAATGTAAATGCATCAGGATTTTGAAATGTACTACCACCCCTGTACCATGCTGCAATACCAATATCATAAATGTTTTGTGTAACTTCTACGCCTACCTGTAATAACTGATTATTTAGTTGTTTGCTTACATTGGCAGCAATGCTGTATGTCCAGTTCTCATTGACACTGTTTGTATATAAAATATTGCCTGACCATAATACCGGAACTATACTTCTGGCTTTATCATTTGTTCCGATCAATGATTCGTCGGGTTGGTTAATATGTTTTGCGGCGGCACCAATCAGAATGCGACTGGCCTCATTTAACCTGTAACTAAAAAATAATCCCGGTGCAACGTCTAAGTACCAACGGCCATTATTTACAGGCAGATCTGCACCGGTTTCTGCGCCGGGTATGACACCATTCATATCTAACTGGTCGGCAAAAAGCAATTTTTTATAATCAACTCTACGTTGAACCATTCCCATTTGTAATGCACCTGTTAAAAACCATCGTGGCATATCTCCATTTGAAGCAACCGGTGACACCCCCGGGCAAAAAGTATATGCATAAGAAAGATGAATGCCCGTCTTATTGATATAGCCTTCAGTAGAAGTTGATGCCATAAATCCAATACCACTTTGCAATGATGGCAGAAATTTATCTATAGAAAGTACTGTGTATGTAAATTGAGATGGTATAGCCCACCACTGCCGCCTAATGATACCACTTATCCTAAGGTCGTGATCACCGGCACCAGTAGCCGCAGGGTTTAAATAAATCGGCGACATGTATGGTTGTGAAAAAACCGGATCCTGTGCATTAGCTGCACTTGCAGAAATTAATATGTTTGCGCAAGCAATAAATAATACTCTCATTGATTTAATTTTTTTATCACGCATGGCGATTAGCGGATGATTGAAATAAAACCTTGTTTTTTAAGTTTGCCGGTCAAAGGATTTACCATTCCCTTCCATTCAGTTCCGTTTATATAATGTGCCTCAATATACCAACTGAGTGCACCTTGCTGTTGATTTTGCCCATTAGTCCAATTGCCATCCCATGGCTGGTTGGGAACTCCATTTGCATCCAGTCTGGTAGATTCAAATACTTTCTGCCCCCATGTATTAAAAATAGTTAAATGATAATCTTTCAATCCTTTTCCCAGTGGTAAAAACTGGCGCAGCTCAGCCTTGTGACATCCTGGGCAAAATGCATTTGGAACATATAAAAAACCAGGCACAGCAATTATATATACTTTTACTGAATCAGTGGCAACACACCCTGTCTCATAATCCTGCACAAAAAGTTTTACACGGTAAGTGCCCGTATCACCATAAGTATAAGTAATATCCCTTCCCGGTAGTTGCTGGTTATTCCTGTCACCTGTATACCATAAATAAGTTGAATTTTGTAAAGCAATCGCGGTATCTGTAAATGAAAAAGTATAATTTGGTTGTTCCTGCACCAGTGAAGGTGATACAACAATATGCCTTGGCCCCAGGGTTTGAATGATGAAGTTTCCAAGTGATGTTGTATCGCCACAACCAAAAGAATTTTTTACCCGTACTTTGATCGTAAACACATTTACAGCAGTAATGCCTGATTGAGCCTGGAAACGATAAGTAAATGGATTGCTGTTGCCGGAAAAAACATCATTGATAAACCATTCATATGTTACAGGATCTGTACCTGAATAATTGAGAGATACATTAAAAGTTGCTGTTGTATCTGTGTTACAGGTTTTAATATTGATTGGTGTGAATACTACTTTCGGAGTTTTATGAATTGTAAACTGTTTAACAGTACTGTCCTTGCATCCCGCTCCGTTTTGTACTACAATTTTCACGCTGTCAATGCCGTCAAAATTATATATATATGAAGCGGTAGGTCCACTAACTTGAAATATTCCGGGAGCAGTATTGCTATCATAAAAGTACCAATCTACCTGTGCAGCCGCTGTGGCATTTAGCGCTGAAACAGTTATCGTATAAGGAACACATGGGTTCGTAGCCGGGCTGATCTCTACCACTGCGGGTATCTTATCAATTGCATTTACCAGTGCTGCAGCAGATGTATCTGTACAAACAACGCCTAATGCATTTAACCTCCTGGCTACCAGTTTCACAGAATAAATTCCACCGGCTGCATAAATATGTGTTGCATTAAAACCTGCGGTACTTGTGCCATCTCCCCAAAACCATTCATAAGAATTTGCATTGGTCGATGCATTGTTCGTAGATATTGAATTACCTGTGCAAACGAGAATTGATGAAAGTGTAAATGTGGCTACCGGTGGTGAATAAACAGTTATCTGTTTCAGAACAGTGGTATCGGAGCAATAATTTTCCAGTGTTATATGAACGGTATATACATTTCCGGTAAGATAGGTATGTGAAATAGTAGCCTGCGTGTTTGGGATCGCTTCTATCGGAGAGCCATCTCCGAAATCCCAAAATAAAATGGAAGCTCCAACAGAACTGTTTTGAAAATTCACCGTGTGAGGAGCACAACCGTATAATTGGCTTCCATTAACAACAATCTGTTCTACGATATTGCTGGGGGAAACTATTACATTCATTGTTTGTGTATCCCTGGAACAACGGTTCACCATGATCAACTGAATGGTAAAAGTATCTACGATACCGGTAATGTAGGTATGATATAATACACCTGTGGAAAAGGTTGTATCAAAACTGCCATCGCCAAAATCCCAATAATAAATTGTAAAAGCATCCTGCCCCAATGAATTATTATAGATCGTATCCTGAAAAGGGGAGCATCCAATTGATAGTGCAGTAAATCTTGCTTTTGGGTTCGCAAAGATCTTTACACTGTCTGTTTTATAAGTTGTATCACAACCTGAGAATGCTTTTAAAGTTATATAATAGGTAGTATCCCTGAATTCAGTACTTGCAGCATACACTATTGACGCAGGAGGTTGTATAATATTTGACAAAATAGTACCATTGCCAAAATTCCAATAATATTCAATGCTGCTATTTAAAATACTGGATGTATTCGTAAACGTTACTGTCAGAGGCCCGCATCCTGATGTGGTATCTTTAATAAAATTTGCCGTTACTGCAGGCCTGGTATTGAAGGTAATACTCATGCTGTCTGATTTACAGCCAAATAAGCTTGTAGTAACCAGTTTTATTACAACAGTCTGACCCGGAGTGCTGATAATATAAGACGGAGGTAAACCATTTACAGTACCGGCAATAAGTATTCCATCATGGTACCAGTTATATTGCTGATTTTGTAATGGAAACGCAGTTACTGATATAATTGTATTCAGATTTACCGGTGCACAAAGCAAAACACTGCTTGCAGTAAAAAATGCTTTTGCGTCAGGGTTAACGGTAATACACGATACATTTGAAGAGCTTCCCTGCAAACCCGAACATAGAATAGTAGTAACTAACCTTCTATAACAGGTATTTACTGTGAGTACTCCCGGGGAATAATCTGTATTTGTTGCTGTTGGTATATTTGTCCAGGTTGCGCCGCCATCGGTACTCTGTTGCCATTGATAAGTATAACCTCCCACACTGCCTGTGGGGATACTACCGGTAATGGTTGAAGGAGCGGTATTAATGCATACAGCTGACTGGCCACTGATCGCATTGTTAGAGATCGTAGAATAAGTTACCTGTACATTATCTATGCTTGGCGGGCATGGGCCATTGCTGATTGTCCATACAAAAGAATATACTCCTGGAATTAATCCGGTTATTGTTGTTGTGGGAGAACCGGCATTTGTAATAGTTGCTGTTCCGGGACCAGTTTGCGTCCACTGTCCAGTTCCGATAACGGCGGTATTGGCAGCCAGAGCAGTATTTGGCAGACAAATATTTTGGTTGGGACCTGCGATAGCAACTGTAGGATTATCGAACACCCTAATTTGCACATTATCTGTACTCGCTATGCAGTTACTAAAACTGGTCGTCCATGTGAAAACATAAGTACCAACGGCCAGTCCTGTTACTGTTGTGTTTGGCAAGACAGGATTTGTAATTGTTGCAAGTGGGACACCAGTTTGTGTCCACTGCCCGGTACCGGTAGTTGGGTTGTTTGCTGCCAGTGTTGCTGATGTTGCCAGGCAAAGGTTCTGGTCTGGACCTGCATTTGAAGGAGTAGGGCCTGATGAGATCGTAATATTCACTGTTGATAAACTTGAACATGCTCCATTGGTTATCTTCCATTGAAAAACATAATTGCCAGGAGTTAACCCGGTAATGGTAGTTGTGGGAGAAGCAGGATTTGTAATAATTGCTAGAGGCACGCTTACCTGAGTCCATAAACCTGTTCCAATAACAGCTGTATTTGCTGCCATTGTAACACTGGTACCACATTTTATTTGAGCAGGCCCTGCAGCAGACACTGTTGCATTTTCATAAATGGTCACCTGTACATTATCTGCATTCGGTGGGCAAACGCTATTTCCTATGGTCCAACTGAAATTATAAATACCTGCGACCAGGTTTGTTACTGTTGTATTAGGCAAAAGAGGATTTGTAATAATATACCCAGCCGGGCCACTAACAAAGGTCCATGTTCCTGTTCCGTTAACGGCGGTATTTGCAGCCAGCGTGGTAGTTGTTACAGCACATAAAGATTGATCAGGACCGGCATTTGCCGTTGTTGGTATATTCGTTACCGTTATTTGAATATTATCTTCTGTTGCTACACAGGCTCCATTCGCTATCTTCCATTTAAATACATATACACCCGGTGTTAACCCGGTTATGGTTGTTGTTGGAGATGACGGGTTAGTTATTACAGCTGCAGGCCCGCTCACCGGTGTCCAGGTTCCTGCACCAATAGTTGCAATGTTCGCAGCCATGGTAGCAGTGGATGAACAAATAACCTGGTCATTGCCCGCAGTGGCTACTGTTGGATTTTGATAAATCGTTACCTGTACACTATTGGTGCTTGGTGTACAGTTGCTGAAAATGATCTTCCATTGAAAAATATAAGTGCCCGTAACCAATCCAGTTACTGTAGTTGTTGGCGAATTTGGATTTGTAATAGTTGATCCGGGAGGACCACTAACAAAGTTCCATTGTCCTGTTCCAACAACAGGCGTATTTGCATTTAATGTAGTGGAATTTGCCTGGCAGAGATTGATATCAGCTCCGGCATTAGATACCGTTGGTCCAGCCGAAATATTAATGGTAACATTTGAAGAACTGATACAGCCGCTATTGTTGATTGTCCAGGTAAAAACATAAGTACCTGGAATCATGCCATTAACGGCAGTTGTGG
>JANOPU010000206.1:0-8220 GCA_031422055.1 Ferruginibacter sp. | reverse complement strand
CACAACGTCTCTAAGTGTATTATTAACCCAAATTTCAGGGTCATCAGCAGACATTAAAGCTAACATATCTACTTCTGCTCTATAAGTATCAATTGCAGCCGATTCATATTGAGCATTTGAGGAAACTCCATATATTTTTTGAATGTTGCCAGTTTCATTTGTCAATATTTGTGACCAGGTTACACCATAATCAACAAAAACATCATTTACCCATCGGTCTTCGATATTGTAACTTGCTTGAGTTTCTCTTGCAACTACGCCTTTTACTCTGCTTGATTCTCTTAAAACAGGGTCACTACTTGAAGCATTTGCAAAGTCATTATTAAATGCAATCCAAAGAGAAGTTCCTGCACCTGCTGAATTTCCTGACAAAATTATTTTATTCTGGTCAATATTAAAATCAGTTGCTCTATTTCTAATATATTGTAAAGCCCTTCTTACGTCTGACATAGATTTTTTAACTCCTTCGGTTTCTCCTGTTGTATTTAATAGTGTATAACGAATGGTCGCAAAAGCAATATTATTTTGAAGCAAATATCTAATATCAGTTGGAAAGTCCCAAGCTCCACCTGACTGGACAGAATATACAAAATCCTTATCACCACTTGTAAATCCACCACCGTGTACATATATTACTAAACCTGTTGGCGTATTAGAATTTGGAAGCCAAATATCGAATTGAGTTCTTGACTTGTTGTCATAAGCAATATCTTTTGCGAATTTTGCAATGACAGCTTGCAAATCAAAAGGTGAGTTTGAAAAAGTGATGTTAGAACTTGGGGTTACTTGGGTATCATCTTTTTTACCACAACCAAAAATCAACAAAACAGGGAATAAAAAGGTAAAGATTCTTTTTGAGTATTTTTTCATATTATTAATTTGTTGCGGCATCCGCATTGATATTCCCCCATCCCAAATATGAATTCCTGACCGGGTAATTAGCACTGGACTGAATTAATTTATTAAGTACCTGTTCTCTGGTATAAGATGGAAAACGGCTCCAAACCAATGCTGCAATTCCTGCAGTGGTTGCTGTAGATACAGAGGAACCACCAACCGTAGATGGAATATTCCCGGTCATGGCTAAGGTTAGCGGATGACGTCCATTGGCAGCTTTCTCCATCACAATTGTAAAATCTGTTTCACTTCCATCATGACAATCAGTACAGGTTGTATTAAAACTATTATCCCTGACACCTGTTACTGCACTCACCTGACTCATATAAGCAGGAAATATAACTCCGTACCAGCCACTGGTCCAGCTAAAAGAAGTACCTGCTGCACAAAAGATCAACTTTCCTTTTCCATATGTATATTTGATGGCATCACTTAACTGCGAACTGCTTGTCATCTTTCCCATACTCAAACTGATGATCTTTACATCTGCTCTGTTTGCAGCATTGGTAAAAGCATCAGAGGCACCTTTTACCTCCCTGCTTTCATCCATAAAAACATCTGCTGCGGCTCTGCAAACTATTAAATTACAATTATAAGCAACTCCGCAAGATGCTCCATCGGTTCCTCTTGGTGCTGCACATGCACCTGCCATTGAAGTACCATGTCCACATCCGTCATCCGGCGTTTCAACGGAACCGGTAGGTATCCCCAAAAAGGTTGGCCTGGGTAAAGTAACGATCTTATCTACAGTTCTGCCAAACGAATTACCCTGGTTAAATGCGCTACCAAGATTTTCCTGGTCAAACTCACAACCGGTATCAATGATAAAAACCTTTACACCTGCACCGGTTGATTTAGTCCAGGCATTGGGTATTTTATGATATTGATAATTCCAGGATTCCTTGCTGGCTGGTAGTATGGGAATAAAATCAATATTTGTTAATAATCCAGGCTCTCCAACATTACTGCCGCATCCGCTGCTGCTTAAAACCCTTGCAGAAAACTCTTTGGGTTCATAGCCCATGGGTTCTGCATATCTTACCAAATTACTTGCCCTTAATTTTTTTATGGTTGAAAAACTTTCAACACGTATATCAATAACCGGTAAAACATTTTCTTCCCATTGAATAATATCTTTCAATAAAATATCCTTACCATATCTTTTTTCTTCTGTTAGTATCATTTCCATCACTTCATTCTTTGCCTGTTTCCACTTGAGATCATTTAAATTTATAGCTTCCAATTTGAGCGCTTCATTCTTGATGTCTGCCGGTTTGTAGCCTACAGAAAGAATATGATCACTTTCCTGTAATGCGCTCCATATCATTTCATCACTTGCTGAACTCCATTCAAATTTGTGTTCAGTTGCAATCGTCTGCTTTATAAAAGCATCGATCTGTAAAGACGGAATCTTTATAGGGGATCGTTGTTCATCAACTGCTACCTTTGCTTTGTTACATGACACAATCAGTAACATGCTAAAAACTGAAACTGTTATATATTTTTTCATTTGAATGATTTTAAAGCCGAAGTAACTACATTAATAATAAATAACAAAGTAATGAATATTCAGTATAATTAAATTTTCTTCATACAAACGATCAATAGACAAAAAGTTAATAGCAATAAATATTTTGTACTTTTAATTACATAAAAAAGAAAGATGAAGACAAAAGAAGAAATTGTAGAAAACTGGCTTCCCAGATATACCGGAGAAAAATTATCAAACTTCGGCGAGTATATTCTGCTTACAAATTTTTCGAATTATGTAAAGATGTTTGCAGAATGGAATCAAGTTCAGATCGTAGGAACTGACCGTTCCATGCAATGCGCCACTACAAACAATATAACTATTATTAATTTTGGGATGGGAAGTCCCGGTGCTGCAACTGTAATGGACCTGCTGACAGCTATCCATCCTAAAGCAGTTTTATTTTTAGGAAAATGTGGCGGCTTGAAAAAACGCAATAAGATCGGAGACCTTATTTTACCAATAGCTGCAATAAGAGGTGAAGGTACCAGCAATGATTATTTTCCTCCGGAAGTGCCGGCATTACCTGCATTTGCTTTACAAAAGGCTATATCTACAACGATACGTGATTACGAGGTTGATTACTGGACCGGCGTTTGCTACACTACCAACCGCAGGGTTTGGGAACACGACGAGGTTTTTAAAGAATATTTAACCAAAGTAAGGGCTTATGCCATCGATATGGAAACAGCAACCATATTTACAGTTGGTTTTTATAATAAAATACCCACTGGTGCCTTATTGCTTGTAAGTGATTCGCCAATGGTTCCGGAAGGTGTAAAAACGGAAGACAGTGACAAAGTGGTAACATCTCAATATGTAGAAAATCATTTAAAGATCGGGATCGATTCTTTGAAACAACTGATGAATGATGGAATGACGGTGAGGCACCTTAAATTCTAAAAATTGAACATTGTTAGTTGAGAATTGTAAGTTTTTTAAAGGAATGTTCAATGCTCAACTATCAATACTCAATGCTCAATTTAATACATGCATCCCCTTCTAGAAATAAAAAACCTGAAAATAGATTTTTTACAGGATGCTGTTAATTATGCTGCAGTAAATAACGTATCATTTTCTCTGGCAAGAGGCAAACTTACAGCCATCGTTGGCGAAAGTGGTTCTGGCAAGTCCGTTACTGCCTTATCTATTCTAAAATTATTACCCAAACAGGCAACGATTACCGGAGAAATTTTATTTAGTGAAACAGGCGAACAACCCGTAAAACTGAATGCTTTTTCGGAAAAAATTATTTGCAATTTCAGGGGAAATAAGATCGCTATGATCTTCCAGGAACCAATGACCTCATTGAATCCTGTACTCAGTTGCGGTGCACAGGTTATGGAAATATTAATGAAACACCGTAAGCTATCACGGAATGATGCGAAACATAAAACGATCGAACTATTTGAACAAGTTGAACTTCCGGATGCAAAAGCTATGATTGACCGCTATCCTCACCAGATCAGTGGCGGACAAAAGCAACGCGTTATGATTGCAATGGCTATAAGTTGCAACCCGGATCTGCTGATTGCGGATGAACCAACAACCGCATTGGATGTAAGGGTACAAAAAAATATTATCAGTATCATTAAGAACCTGCAACAACAAAATAACATGTCTGTGTTATTTATCACACATGATCTTGGGCTTGTAGCAGATATTGCTGATGATATCATCGTAATGTATAAAGGACAAATTGCAGAACAGGGAAATGCAACGGAGATTTTGAATAACCCAACACATCATTATACCAAAGCCTTACTGGGCTGCAGACCTTCTTCAGGTACCAAAGGAAAAAAATTAAACGTGTTAAACGACTTTTTGATGCGGGATGAAATAATAACTTCCAACAAGGTTAAAAAAGTAAGTGAAGAAAAGATCATTCAATATAAACCGGTTTTATCAGTAAGAGAACTGGAAGTACATTTTTCATCTACAAAAAATATCTTCGGAAGGACTAAAACTTTTCTTAAAGCAGTTGACCAGGTAAGCTTTGAAATAATGCGTGGAGAAATTGTAGGACTGGCAGGAGAAAGTGGTTGTGGTAAATCAACACTTGGCCGTGCTATTCTGCAATTAATAAAACCAGCTTCCGGTCAAATAATTTTAGATGGTATAGAAATCACATCTATGCCTTACCATAGATTAAGACATCTGCGAAAAGACCTGCAGATCGTTTTCCAGGATCCTTATGGGTCTTTAAATCCACGAATCAGCATAGGAAACGCCATATTGGAAGCATTGACAGTTCATCATATGTTTGATAACAATAAAATGAGAAAAGACGCTGTTATTCAAATGCTTGAAAAAGTTCAATTACTTCCAGATCATTTTAAACGATATCCACACCAATTCAGTGGTGGCCAACGTCAACGCGTATGTATAGCAAGAGCTTTGGCGTTAAATCCTGCATTTTTAATTTTTGACGAAAGTGTTTCTGCACTGGATGTAAGCATACAGGCCGGAATATTAAATCTGATAAGTGAATTAAAAAATGAAATGAATTTTACATCACTGTTTATTTCACATGACTTGTCGGTAGTACATTATATCAGCGATAGAATAATGATCATGCAAAAAGGAAAGATCATAGAATCCGGAAATGCAGGCGAAGTTTTTTTCAATCCGAAAATGAAATATACACAGGAACTAATCAATGCAATTCCGGGTAACAAACTTGTCTAATAGTTATATTATTCTAATTCTTTAAGCTCGTTGTAATTATCATATCCTGTAAAAAATCTCTTTGCACTTTTATGAAAACCAAATAATATTTTTTTCAACTGCCCGTCAAATTGATCTTCTATTGATTCACCTTCTTTCAGTTTTACATTTGTCATTGCTTTTATAGATAAATCAGTTCTGATCTCATCTCCATTTTCCGGCTGCAGCCCTGCAATACCTATTCGCCATTGATCTGTTGCCAGCACCCTGTATTTAAAGAAATAAACCAACCCTGTTTCTCCCTGTGCTGTTATAGTTTTTTTGGAAATAAATTGTATAGAATCAATATTATTATATTCATTCTTTTTAATAAGGCTGCTGCGGGTATAATTTAATTGAGACTTATACTTTGTGGGAAATTTATCCGCTTTGTTAATCTTTTTCAGATCATACAGTAAAGAACTACAATATTTGTCATTCTCCGCGAGGCTGATAATAATACTATCAGATACCGGCTTATTATTGCGAAGCATAATTATTACTGCATTGTATTTGACTTCAGTATCTTTTGATAATAATAACCTGGTAAATAAATTTTGAATTTTTTTATCTTTTTCATAGAATGGCATCAGCAAAATGGAATAATTTTTCAGACTTTTACCTGCATCATTATTATTGAATGCCATCACCATGTCATCATTACCGGGATTTTTCGCCGTTTCCAGCATTATTTTTTCTTCCTTACTTCTTTGTTTTTTCAGAGCAACAATGGCATCAATATAAATAGACGAAAAATATTTTTCATACGCGTTTTTCTTAAGATATCCACTATCAACAAGCTCTACCAGTAATGTAATGATCCTTTCTTTATAGTCATTGAGTGATAAAAGCTGAAGAAGTTCCGGAAAAAAAACAGCACTATGTTTTAAACTATCGTGAAAATTTTCAAAAATCGAATTGTAATCATAATTACTTTCGAATATAGGTGGATCAGAAAGTATAAATTCCTTTAACTGAAGAAAAGATGATCTTGTTTTTAATCTTGCCAGCGCTTTGATCACTTCATTCCGAAATAAACCCGTATCAACAGTTTTTTCATAGATTGTTTTAAGATGTGATACCAATTTATCAGAGGTACTGTCTTTGATATACCCCAATTCATTGATCAATTTACTTTTTGTATTGTAATAATCCTTATCGGCTACCGACAATTTATTAATTGCATTAACAATCATTGGAATGTCGGTAACATCATAATAAACATTCAATATTGACTGTTGTGCTTTTTTTTGTAAGACACTATCCGAGCTAAAAAGGTCTCTGAAAAATAATTCAACCTTGTTTTCATAAATATTTGTGGTCGACATATTTTGTTTTGGCCTGAAAGAATTAAAAAATATTTTTCCCAGATCCCCGGTTCCGTTTACAGTATCACCGATTGTTGAAAGCCGGTATGAAAAATTATTTTTCAATAATATGAGGTGATTGACTGTCCGGCTACTTCCTGTATCACGCAAAACAATGTTAACTCCTGAATATTCTTTCTCCCGAATGTAGTTAGTATCACCAAAAAGATACATATCATGCCTGTTTAAGAGGGATCTTATCTCACTTTTCCAGTATTTCAAAGAATCTTTAATATAAAAATATTTCGGATATTCCATTATCTGTAGTGAGATACATTCACCGGTGGAATCATTTGAGAAATTTCCAATTTTTGGTTTTCTCCAATAGCTGATATTTCCGGAATTATTATTCCCGTTTGCAGCTGCATCAATGTTTTGTTCAACCAATGAACGTAATCCTTCGTCAATCTCTGGAATAACAGGTGTAAAGACAGCAGCACGTAAAAATGTATCCAAATATATTTGAGGCACCTGGTATTTATATGGTTTGAATTTAAAGGAATTCAATATTTCACGCTGGCTTTCTCCCTTTTGCGATACTCTTTGTGCAACAACATAATAATGAGGTCCATTGATCAGGTAGCGTGCAAGTATCACTGAACCGTTTTTTAATTTTTCCTTTACCTGCAGTTCAGGATAGCCGTTAAAAGAAGTCTGAAATCTGCTTATTTGTTTATCAAAATAATCCGGGCTCCTGAATGATTCTTCTAAGAGTTTGAGGTCAAAACTATCTTCATCAATAAAATTAAATTGATACATACTCTTTTTAAAAATCAAAAAAGCATCCCCGGTTTTTTCATCAACAGCTTCATATTCCCATCTGTCATCAGCAGTTGTATTGTTGAAATATGCTTCAGGATTTTGGGGAAGATTCATACCAAACCCACCTTTTAAAGGTTCATAGTATACCCGTTCATTCCCTTTTTCCTTTAATGTAATAGAAGCAAAGAACTGTTGGGCTTCCTTTCCTGTTATGTAATTTTCCTTTCCACTCATTTTAAAAATGATAATTTCAAATGCTGTTATAAAGATCATACAACGTTGCATATCTCCCCTGCGTGTCCTGCTGGTAATATCATACCCTTTGTAATTATTTTTTGTAATAGGATTTTTTTTTATGATTTTACCGGGAATATTTTCATACAAAATACTGTCAATCATTTTAAACACTTCATGATCGGTTTGTCCTAAAAAAGCTGCATGTGTTCTAACTCTTGTTACAAGATAATAAGATCCATTACTCATATCTGCATATTGCATTTGGTCAAGATCATGGTTATCCTGCTTTACTTTGTATAAATCACCGGGAACATCCACACTATAAGATTTATCATCGGAATACTTTTTTTGAAATGTTACCGGAACATGTAACTGGTCTATGATACTTTTTTGTGTACCGATTCTTTCAGCCATTTGTACTGGCTTTAGCGTATATCCTTTTTTTCTGAGTAATTCTATTACACCTCTGTTTCCGGGTAAATGTGCAGCGCCAATTCCTGCAAAAAGAGAAGTGTTTTTTATGATACTATCAATGGCGTTGGCCTGTATCTCATTTCGCTTGTATATAAATTTTTCTCTGAAAGCCATTGACTTTTCAGTAATATTGTCCAAAGAATCCAGCATGTCAAGATCACCTCTGCGGTATGCATCACGGATCTTTTCTACATACCCATTCATGAATTCGGTATCCAGATCATTATTTTTTTTCTTTTTTTCTTT
>JANOPU010000205.1:0-11418 GCA_031422055.1 Ferruginibacter sp. | reverse complement strand
CTAGCGGCAAATTTTCCTATTTTAAAATATTGGGGCATGAGTTGCAAGTTACATGAATTGCCCCGGCTTTAAAGCTGAATTGCCCTGGCTTTAAAGCCGGGGCAATTCATAAAAAAAGTCCCATTAAAAAAACGGGACTTAAAAGAGTTAAAGGAATAAAATTATTATTCGCCTGTTTTGGTTTCTTCAGATGCCTGAGCTTCTAAAGATGATTCTTCGGGAGTAGCAACAGGTGCACTTTCAATTTTTTCTGCAACTTTTCTTACTACAGGTACATCGCGGCGGTCGTTACGTGCTTTTTTATGAGCACCCTGGCGCCTTGCCATGTTAGAATCATGTTCCTGGCTCCATTTTGTGAACTTTTCCATTGCGGTTGCTTCATCAAAAAGACCTAAACTAACTCCACGTAATAAATGTTTCAGGAACAATACACCTTTGAAAGAAAGGATACGGCGGACAGTATCGGTGGGTTGAGCACCTTTCTGAAGCCAGTCCAATGCCTTCTGACGATCGATCTGGATTGTAGCCGGAACGGTCAATGGATTGTATGAACCTAATTTTTGAATAAATTTTCCATCACGTGGACTGCGGGCATCCGCAATAACAATAAAATAGAATGGTCTCTTTTTTGAGCCATGTCTTTGTAATCTCATTTTAACAGCCATAAAAAATAGAAATTTCTTTGGTTGTGAATAAATAGGGTTTCTAGTCTCCTTAAAAAAGGAAAGCGAAGATAAGTACCCTTCTGAAGAAATCCAAAAAAAATACTAATAACTAAGTTTAAATCAACGCCTTCCTTGTCCCATACCCATTCCGGGCATTTTACCCATGGGCATTTTGTTCATCATTTTCATCATATCTTTCATTTGATCAAACTGTTTGAGAAACTGGTTTACCTCGCTAATATCCTTACCACTACCTTTGGCAATGCGGTTTTTTCGGGTTGGAGTCATCATATCCGGATTACGCCTTTCCTGCATGGTCATGGAATTGATCATTGCCTCAATCCCCTTAAATGAATCATCATTAACATCAATATCCTTGATCTGCTTGCCAATACCGGGTATCATTCCCATGAGGTCTTTCAGATTACCCATTTTTTTAATTTGTTGCAATTGGGTCTTAAAATCCTCAAAATCAAATTGATTCTTTCGTATCTTCTTTTCCAGTTTAGCAGCTTCGGCTTCATCAAACTGTTCCTGGGCCTTTTCAACAAGACTTACAATATCACCCATTCCCAAAATACGCTGAGCCATACGTTCCGGATAAAATACATCCAACGTATCCATTTTTTCGCCACTGCTGCTGAATTTAATTGGCTTATTTACCGTGTATTTAATAGATAATGCGGCACCACCACGGGTATCTCCATCTAATTTTGTAAGTACTACACCGGTAAAGTCCAGCCTTTCATTGAATGCTGCTGCAGTATTTACAGCATCCTGACCGGTCATACTATCTACAACAAATAATATTTCCTGCGGATTGATGGCCGATTTGATATTAGCTACTTCTGTCATCATCACTTCATCTACTGCCAAACGACCCGCAGTATCTATAATGATCACATTTTTATTTTTTGCCTTTGCTTCCTTAATTGCATTCTGTACTATGGAAACAGCATCTTTATTATCTCTTTCGCTATAAACATCTACACCTATCTGCCCACCCAACACTTCTAATTGATCGATCGCTGCCGGCCTGTAAATATCTGCAGCAACCAATAAAGGGGATTTGCCTTTTTTTGTTTTCAGGTAATTGGCAAGTTTTCCGCTAAACGTTGTTTTACCGCTACCCTGCAAGCCGGCAATCAATATAATAGCCGGATTTCCGGATATATCAAACTGACTTTCACTTCCACCCATTAATTCAGTCAGTTCATCCTGAACGATCTTTACCATCAATTGTCCGGGACTGATTGCCGTTAAGACTTTTTCTCCTAATGCTTTCTCTTTTATCCTATCAGTAAATTCTTTGGCGATCTTATAATTCACATCCGCATCAACCAATGCTCTTCGTATATCCTTGATCGTATTGGCAATATTCAGATCAGAAATTCTAGCCTGCCCTTTGATATTCTTAAATGCCCCTTCAAGGCGTTCACTCAAACTTTGAAACATGGTTTGTTACTTGTTTTAATTTTGAAATCCTTTTTCCGTTTAAAACGTTTAAGGGTTTAAGTCGTTTAAAGGTTGGTTTGCCAGCTTTGAGCTACCTGATGTATATACAACTATTAAACTTCTATACCATTAAACCAATAAACGTTCATATACTAAACGCCGCATTCACAATCTCCGCCTGCTCTTTTGCATGAACTTTTGCATAACCCGTAGCTGTAGCTGCACCTGCTTGTCTGCTAATAATATAAAAGTTAATACTCTTTAAATTCATGCGCAGAAAGCTGGCTGCGCCCATATTCAAAGGCTCTTCCTGCACCCAATACCAAATTGCTTTACCATATTTTATATACAGCTCATCCAGTTGATTCTGAGGTAAAGGATATATCTGTTCCAACCTGACTATTGCAACAAATTCAATTTTTTCTTTTTTTCTTTTTTCTTCCAGGTCAAAATAGATCTTTCCGGAACACATGATCACTTTCTTGACATCAGCCGGATCTTTGATACTATCATCATCATACAATTCTTTGAAACCTCCGGTAATAAATTCATTAATTCCACTATAACTTCCCGGATGACGAAGGTTTGCCTTTGGCGTAAAGTTTACAAGTGGTTTTCTAAAAGGCCATGCCAGTTGCCTGCGTAACAGGTGAAAGAAATTTGCAGCAGTGGTAACATTGGTAATAACCATATTCAATTCTGCACATTGTTGTAAAAACCTTTCCATTCTTGCGCTGCTGTGTTCCGGTCCCTGGCCTTCATATCCGTGAGGGAGTAACATGACCACAGCATTCATCCGGTGCCATTTAGTTTCTGCACCGGCGATAAACTGATCAATTATAATTTGTGCGCCATTGCAAAAATCTCCAAACTGAGCCTCCCATAAAACCAATGCATTTGGATTGGCCAATGAATACCCATATTCAAAACCCAATACTGCATATTCGCTTAGTAAAGAGTTGTAGATCCTGAATGGTGGTTGGTTTTCAATGAAGTGATCCAGCCTGCTGTATTCTTTATTGGTAGATTCATCGTACAAAACAGCATGTCTGTGGCTGAAAGTTCCCCGCTTAACATCTTGTCCGCTCATGCGTACATCTTTTCCCTCTGTTAATAAACTTGAATAGGCCAGTAATTCGGCAGTAGCCCAATCTATCTTTTGTTCGTCATTAAAAAGCTTTAATTTATCCTGAATAAGTTTTTCTATTTTTCTCAAAGGTTTAAAATCAGCCGGCCATTTCATCAAACCATCAAATAATTTTCTAAGCTGATCATCTTTTATAGCAGTCACCGGCGAAGCATTAAAATCTTCCGCAGTGGCTTTTCTAAGGCTTTGCCACCATATTTCAGGCTTTTGATAGGTGTAAGGAAGCGGATGTTGCTTTACTTCGTCTAGCCTTTCCTGTAATTCTGTTAAAAAGTTCTTCTCCATTTCCCGGGCAAGTTCTTTTGCATCAGGCTCTCCGTTTTCAATCAGGTATTGTGTATACACTTCACGGGGATTCAAATGCTTTTCAATTAAAGCATATAATTGCGGTTGAGTAAATTTGGGTTCATCCCCTTCATTATGTCCGTGACGACGGTAACAAACCATATCTATAAATATATCGCTGTTGAACTCCTGCCTGTATAAAGTAGCGATCTCAGATACTTTAACCACGGCCTCTGCATCGTCGCCATTTACATGTAATACCGGTGCATTGATCGTTGAAGCAACAGATGTTGCATAATCCGAACTTCGTGCATCATCAAAATCTGTTGTAAAACCGATCTGGTTGTTGATAACAAAATGGATCGTACCACCGGTATAGTACCCCTTGAGATTACTCATTTGCAATATCTCATAAACAATTCCCTGGCCTGCAACAGAGGCATCACCATGAATAAGTATGGGTAAGATTTTATCAAAATCACTATCATATAATACATCTGCTTTACTCCGTGCAATTCCTATAACAATAGGATCTACTGCTTCCAGGTGTGATGGGTTTGGGCATAATTTTAAATGAACTTTTTTTCCCGATGTCGTATCAACTTCGCTGCTAAAACCCTGATGGTATTTCACATCGCCACTACCCATGGTGGTATCCGGTGTAGCGGTTCCTTCAAATTCAGTAAATATCTGCTGATACGTTTTTCCAAGAATATTAGCAAGTACGTTTAGCCGTCCACGGTGTGCCATGCCGATTACTACCTCCTCGACATTATTTGCAACGGAGGTATTGATGATGGCATCAAGCGCTGCAATGGTTGTCTCCCCACCTTCGAGGCTAAATCTTTTTTGGCCAACATATTTCGTATGAAGGAATTTTTCAAACATGACCCCTTCGTTAAGTTTTTGAAGTATCCGTCTTTTTTGTATCAAAGGTACCGGCTGAAGAAAAGTAACTTCAATTGCTTTTTGCAGCCACTCTAGTTTTTTGGTTTCCCTTAAAGAACTGTATTCAACAGCAATATGGTTTGTATAACACAGTTGAAGATGGGTCAGTATTTTTTGCAAAGATGTTTTGCCAAGATTGGCAAATTTTCCGGCTTCAAATTCATCATTGAGATCACTCTCTGCTAATCCGAAAAAATTCAATCCCAGGTTGGCTTGCCGGTCTTTTCTTTCCCTGATCGGGTTTGTTTTTGCAATTAAATGGCCGTTCATCCGGTAAGCATGGATCAACCTGTAAACTGCAAATTCCTTGTCAAGGTTTTTTAGAGGTGCAGATGACTGGCCATTCGTTTTGAGTGGGGTTGGTGTAATTACACTAGAAATAGCAAAATCGAATCCCTCAAAGAATTTACGCATATCAGGCTCAACAGATTCAGGATCTTTTACAAAATCCAGGTATAAATTTTCTATGTAGCCCGGATGAGAATTTGTTATATACTGGAAATCCTTCATTTGATTGTGTGATTTTTTGCTTAAACACGTATTAATTTGGCTGCAAATATCGGTTTAATAAGTAAGATATTAATTAAGATTTATCAAAAAAACTGTCTATTCCACTATTAAACCGTTTATAAAAAACCATTTTAAAAAAATTAATATAATTACGCACAGTTAAAAGGATTCCCTTATCTTTGCAGCCCAAAAAAAGGATTAAATGGCAAACCATTCAGCAACTAAGAAAGATGTCCGTCAAAGTGCCAAGCGCAATGAACGTAACCGTTATTATGGTAAAACAACCCGTAATGCTATTCGTGATATTAGAGCATTGGAAGAAGGCAAAGCTGCTTCAACAAAACTACCTCAGGTAGCTTCTATGATCGATAAACTTGCTAAACGCGGTACCATTCATAAAAATAAAGCTGCAAATTTAAAAAGCAAGTTGGCCAAAAAGATTAACGCACTGGCTAAATAAGCTTTTTTTATACGATTTTTTAAGATATTATAAGCCCGTCATGTATATTTTGATGGGCTTTCTTGTTGATAAAAAAAGGTATTTTTATAAGCATCTTTCTTATACTTTTAAAGGTCTGTTAAAATATAAATCTATTGTTGTGGCTATAAAATTCCTTCCTTTTTTATTTTTTGCTTTTTCAGGAATTTTTTCCTTCGGACAGATAATACCTCCTGGTTATTACAACAGTACAGCAGGACTTAATTGCCAGAATTTAAAAACAGCACTTACTAATATCATAACAACCGGACAGGCTACATTGTCATATGGCCAATTGGATAACATACAGATGCCAATTGTTGATACGATCAGAACGGATGACGGCACCGGTTTTATGATTTGGGATATTTACTCAAATAATAATACCGGGCCTGAGCCTTATTCTTTCAACAGCTCACAAATATACCCGGGTGGATTTTGCGGAGCTATAACGCCAACGGCAGATGGTGTATGCTGGAATAAAGAACATACATTTCCAAAAGCCTGGTTTTCCAGTGCCTACCCAGCTTATGCCGATCTTTTTATAGTTCGTCCTACTGATTATCGTTTAAACGCAAAGCGGGCAAGTTATCCATTTGCTACTGTATCCTCCCCAACATACCAGTTTCCTGTTAATGGTGTGTATCCCGGTTACCCGATGCCTCCAAATCCGGTACTTGATAAATTAGGTACCTCAAGCGCTCTAAATGTAACGATACCTGTGGCCTGGGAGCCGAGTGATGGCGTAAAAGGAGATATTGCCCGAGCATATTTTTATATAATTACCCGTTACCAGAACGAACTCCTTACCTGGGTTACTGCAAATAATGGTTCTGGAATAGAAAAAGTCGTTGATGCTGCAAATACTATTTATCCATCTTTCAATTTGCCTTATCTTAAGATGTTGTACAATTGGCATTTAGCCGATCCGGTAGATGCAAAA
This sequence comes from Ferruginibacter sp., assembly GCA_031422055.1. Classification (GTDB taxonomy): domain Bacteria; phylum Bacteroidota; class Bacteroidia; order Chitinophagales; family Chitinophagaceae; genus Ferruginibacter. The sequence continues at coordinate 4,987 of JANOPU010000205.1, read as the reverse complement.
GAAATAAACAGGAATGACCTGATATATACTCAGCAAGGTAACCGCAATCCTTATATTGATCACCCCGAATATGTTTTTGCCGCATGGCAATGCACCGGCGTGATACCGGTAACCATTACTGATTTTACCGCATTGTATAGCAATGAAACAGTTCTGCTACAATGGTATGCTACTTATGAAACCAATTTCAGGCATTACGAAATACAAAGAAGTACAGATGGGATTAACTTCAATAAGCTGTTAGAAATAGCAGGACAAAACTTATCAAGTTATTCTTTTATTGATAATAATCTTCCCGGCAGATCCATTGTTTATTACCGCTTAAAAATGATAGACATTGATGGAAAATTCAGTTACAGTAAAACAATTGCAATACGATTAAACAATAACTTTTCCAATGCGGTGGTCTATCCAAACCCAACAACCCGTTCTCTTAGTATTAAATTGAATGAGGCTTTGGAATCAAAAAGCATCCTGCAGGTAACGGACATTTCAGGAAGGATCGTAAAACAACAAAACATTTCAGCCGGACTTTCAACGATAGATATGGATGTATATCATTTTTCACAAGGCAGGTATTTTATTAAAATATATAACAGTACTCAGATGATAATCCAATCATTTGTCAAGATCAATTAGTACGTAAGAAATTTTTTCAAAAACCCCTGGTAATTATCGGGGGTTTTTAATAGATGGTAATTTTTTCTAAAAAAACATTAGCTTGAATCTATTATGAGATATCTATCAGTTATAATTTTATTCTTTTCGTTTATTTCATCTATTGCTCAACAAACTCCTTTCGAAAAAAGCAATGGCAAAAAAACGGCCACTTATTTTGAAACAGTAAGGTGGTATAAAGACCTGGTTAAAAATTCTTCTAAAATACTTGTAAAAGAAATGGGGCCAACAGATGCAGGATACCCATTACATCTTATTTTGGTAAGTGGCGATGGAAAATTTGATCCCGTTGCCTGGCACCAACAAAAAAAAGCAGTACTACTCATTAACAATGGTATTCATCCCGGCGAACCCGATGGCATAGACGCCAGCATGATGTTGGTGAGGGATATTACAAATAATAAAATAAAGCTGCCTGAAAATGTAGCGCTTGCTTTTATTCCTGTGTACAATATTGGCGGCTGCCTGAACAGAAACTCTTATACGAGGGCAAATCAGAACGGACCGGAGGAATATGGATTCCGTGGTAATTCACAGAACCTTGACCTGAACAGAGATTTTACAAAATGTGATAGTAAAGAAGCTCGTTCATTTACACAGATATTCCATTATTTAAACCCCGATATTTTCATAGACAATCATGTAAGTGATGGGGCCGATTACCAGCATACCATGACACTGATCACCACCCAATATGATAAACTGGGCCCGGTACTTGGTAAATGGCTGAAAGAAAATTTTGAACCGGAATTATATAAAGGAATGAAGTCTAAAGGCTGGGATATGGTGCCCTATGTAAATTTTGAAACAACGGATTTTGATAAAGGAATGGAAATATTTATTGACCCTCCAAGATATTCGTCGGGTTATGGAGCATTATTCAATACATTGTCATTTGCATCGGAAACACATATGTTGAAACCCTTTTCTGAACGGGTAAGATCTACGTATGACCTGATGCAGACATTCATAGAACAGGCGGGCATACATGCCAGTGAGATCATCGATCAGCGGGAAAAAGCTAATAAAGCAATGATGAGCCAGCAAATGTTCCCTTTAAAGTGGTTTGCAGACAGTACAAAATATATTGAAATAGAATTTAAAGGATATGAAACCGATACAGCTAAAAGTGAAGCCACCGGTTTACAAAAAATGTTTTACAATCACAACAAGCCTTTTACAAAAAAGATCAGGTACTACAATGCATGCACTCCTTCCGGTCTTATACAAAAACCATTTGCATACATTATCCCGCAAGGCTGGTGGGCCGTAGTTGACCTGCTAAAATTAAATGGCGTTGCTATGAAGCAACTTCAGCATGATAGTAATATTGTGGTGAACGCTTATCATATAGATGATTATAAAAACTTTCCCCGTTCTTATGAAACGCATCATAAGAATTATGCAGTTAAAGTATCTGTTACAAAGGAGCTTCACCTTTTTCGCAAAGGAGATTTTATCATTTACCTAAACCAACCATGCAACCGTTATATTTTGGAAATGCTGGAACCAGCCGGTGATGACAGTTTTTTTGCCTGGAATTTCTTTGATGCCATTTTGCAACAAAAAGAAGGTTATAGTGACTATCGCTGGGAAGATATTGCAGCAGAAGTATTAAGGAAAGACCCGGAATTGAAGAAAAAACTGGAAGCCAAAAAGGCTTCCGACCCGACATTTGCAGCAGATGCAAAGGCAATCCTTAACTTTATTTACAAAAATTCGAATTATTATGAAAAAGCACATTTAAAATACTCGGTGTACAGGATTGATTGAGATACATATACCGGATATTAAATACTGGATATCAACCACTTATATTCAGATTCAGGTATTAGGAATTTATTACTCCCTCTTTACATAAATTAATCAAGTTTCCAGTATCCAGAATCGGCATTTTTCCCTTACCTTCGCCTCCCGTTAAAAAAACGGATAAACAATTTTTTAAATTAAAACAGGTAAAATGAGCAACTACGAATTGATGGTGATTTTTACCCCGGTGTTATCTGAAGAGGAATATAAAGCCGCTCAGAAAAAATATGAAACGCTCGTTAAAGAAAACGGTGGCGAAGTAATGAACACCAAAGCATGGGGACTAAAATCACTGGCGTATCCTGTAGCCAAAAAGACCACAGGTCTTTACTGGGTTATGGAATATTCTGCGCCAACCAGCTTCAATGAAAAGTTGAAAATTCAACTTTTGCGTGACGAATCAGCGATGCGTCACATGTTCACTGTACTCGATAAATACGCCGTCGAGTATAATGCCAAAAAGAGAAGTGGTGTACATTCAGGAACTCAAAAAGCGGAGGCATAGATCATGGCAAAAGCAAATGAAATAAAATACCTTACAGCCATCAAGGCTGAGAAGCGTCCAAAGAAATATTGCCGTTTTAAGAAGATGGGCATTCGCTACATCGATTACAAAGACGGAGATTTCCTGAAAAAATTTCTGAATGAGCAGGGGAAATTATTGCCCCGCCGCATTACCGGAAACTCTTTGAAGTTTCAGCGTAAGGTGAGCGAAGCAGTTAAGAAAGCTCGCCAGATGGCAATATTGCCGTATGTAACTGATCTTTTAAAATAAGGAGGCCATCATGCAAGTAATATTGATACAAGATGTAAACAATTTAGGCGGCGTTAATGAATTGGTAACCGTAAAGAACGGTTATGGCCGCAATTATTTAATACCAAGCAAATTGGCTGTGGAAGCAAGTCCGAGCAATTTGAAGCAAATGCAGGAAAAACTAAAGCAACAAGGTAAGAAGGAAGCTAAATTATTAGCTGAGGTCAACAATGTTATTGCTGTTTTGAATACAGGAGCTTTAAAGATCGGTGCTAAAACTGGTACCAGTGGTAAAATTTTCGGTAGCGTAACTTCTGTTCAGATAGCCCGTGCCATCAAAGAACAAAAAGGCTATGAAATTGACCGCCGCAGAATTCACATCATAGATGAAGTGAAAGAACTGGGTACTTTTAAAGCTAAAGTTGATTTCGGTAACGGAAACGAAACCGAAGTTGAATTCGAAGTGGTAGCTGAATAATTTCAAACATCATATAATTCCTGATCCGCCTTTTAATTAAGGCGGATTTTTTTATGTGCCAAATCTTTGTGCCTTAGCGGCTTCGCGGTTAAATAATATACCGCTAAGACACAAAGACGCTAAGTTTTTACAATCTTCTTAAAAACTCTTTGACCAAATTACTATCTACAGCAATCTTGGTACTTTTCTTTTCTTTGCACAATTGCATTTGTACTATTTCCGGAATGGGTACTTGTTGATTGATCACCGGTTCCACCACATCATAGAATTTAACCGGGTGTGCGGTTTCAATAAAGATTCCTTTAGGATCTTTATTCATTGCCTGGTATTTTTCCAAAGCAAACCATGCAACAGCACCGTGAGGATCCAGTAAATATTTTTCCTGCTCAAATACATGCTTCATTACAGCTTTTGTTTCATCATCATTTACAGTATAACTGCTTACCAATCTTTTTAATTCACCCGGATCATGTTTGAACATTTCCAGGATCCTTACAAAATTGCTTGGGTCGCCTACATCCATTGCATTTGAAATAGTAGCCACCGCTTTTTTAGGTAAATAATTCCCGGTATTAAAATATTCAGGTACAATATCATTTGCATTGCATGCCGCTATAAAATGCTTTACAGGTAAGCCCGATTGATGTGCCAATAACCCTGCACAAATATTTCCAAAATTTCCGCTGGGAACTGATATAACGGGCGAATCATTTTTATCCTTCCATTGCTTCCAGGCAAGGAAATAATAGAACTGCTGCGGCAACCAACGGGCAACATTGATCGAATTGGCTGAAGTTAAGAATAGTAGTTTATTCAAACCCTCATCTGCAAATGCATCTTTTACCATTCGCTGGCAATCATCAAAATTGCCCTCCACTTCCAGAGCATGAATATTTTTCCCGAGCGTTGTTAATTGTTTTTCCTGCACGCTGCTAACTTTGCCAGACGGATATAATATGACTACTTCAACTCCATCCACATCATAAAAACCATTGGCAACTGCGCCACCCGTATCCCCGGATGTTGCAACCAATACAATAACTTTTTCATTTTTTTCTTTTGCAAAATAACCCAGGCACCTGCTCATGAACCTGGCACCCACATCTTTGAAAGCAAGCGTGGGGCCATGGAATAACTCCAATGAAGAAATGTTATTGGTGATTTTTACCAGAGGTATTTCAAAATCTATTGATTCGTGAGCGATTTGCATCAATTTCTCCACAGGAATAACATTGCCAATGTATGGCGATATCACCCGGTAAGCAATT
>JANOPU010000204.1:0-4513 GCA_031422055.1 Ferruginibacter sp. | reverse complement strand
TTTTTGGCAAATATTCCACCAATAAATATACCGGCAATAGCAATCGCTGAAATGACCAGCAAAAATTTCCACTCAATATGTATATGGCCAAGATCTCCTGTAAAACCGATCAGGGAATTAAGTGCAATAATTAAAAGAGACGTACCTACTGCTTTTTTCATAGGCATTTTAAGCAAAAGTACCAATGCAGGAATAATTAAAAACCCTCCACCTGCCCCCAAAAAACCTGTAGCCAGACCTACTAATACTCCGTATAATAATAATTTTGATGTATTGCCCGAAGCGATTTTTACATCAGACTGTAAAGAGTCTTTGCTTCCATTTATCATAGCCATCGAAGCCATCAGCATTAATACTGCAAACAAAACCATGATTGCCATGGATTGTTTAACCTGGAAACTACCAATACTGAATAAAGTCTCTGGAATTAACGGCATAAGCAGTTTTCTAGTAATAAATACGGTTGTAATAGAAGTAAGTCCAAATAGCAAGGCAGTCTTAATACTCACTAAACCTTTCCGGTAATTATTAACCGCTCCTACCATTGAAGTAGTACCTACAATAAATAAAGAATAGGAAGTGGCCAATAAAGGATTGATGCCCATTATATATACCAGGATCGGCACCATTAAAATGGAACCACCACCACCTATTAAACCCAATGATATACCTACCAGCGCCGCAAGAAAATAACCCGCTATTTCCATTATATTTCTAAATAAGACTGCAAAGATGCCATGAATTGTGGAATTAAATGGTTACAAATGTTACCATAGATAATGAACAGCAATAAAAACCATGGCAAAGTTCACAAAACAAGCTGATGCAACTCATACTTGTATGTTTTCTACTAAACTAATTTTATAGCATTATTAAAAATCAACATCATGAATTCATATTAAAATATCGGCCATAACAGAGTTGAGTTTCTAGTTGAGTGAGATTGGTCGGAAATTATGGTTTCGAACCTGATTTTTTGTCAATGATTGACAACATTTCCGAATTTACGTTGAGCCCTAAAGTTGCACTCAACAAAAAACTCACCTGAACATCAATGTGTAAACAGGTGAGTTTTTTAGTAATTAGTTCATTATCAAGGCAGTAAAAAATAATTTTCCATGATTTCCTGCCTTTTCCTATGCTCCAGCGGAGAGAGAGGGATTCGAACCCCCGGACCTGTGACAGTCAACGGTTTTCAAGACCGCCGCATTAGACCGCTCTGCCATCTCTCCGGCGCAAAAGTAAGGGTATAGGTTTTTAGAACAAAAAATATTTTAGATCGATACAGATTACAGTAATGGGTAAATATTGATAAGGAGAGTTATCAAATATTTTTTTTATACGAAAAAGAAATTCTTATCTGCTGCCTTTTGATCCATTTTATTGATTACGGATTTTCTTTTTCTACTACTACAACCAGGTCTTTCAAAGCAACGGTCATGGGCATGATACCTACTTGCAGCAGTGCTTTCTTTCCCCTGATCTCTTTTACAATACCTACCTGCCTGTTTTGATTCATCTTAACCTTATCGCCGATCTTAATATCCCCTCCTATCTCCTCAAATTTCTCATTCATTTTTTTCTGTTGCTTTTCTACTTTGAACTTTTCCTTGTGATTGAATAGCAATGCGTGGATCATTTTTACCACTGCTTCCTTATCATCAGCCTTACGCCATTCAATGACCATTGCTTTTAATCTACGTTCCATATCCTTCAGGTAAACAAGCTTTTCTTCTGACACTTTATTCTGCTGTTTTAATATTTCCATTTCCTGCCGGTGTCTTTCCTTGTCCATCAATTGCATCATTTCCTTTTTAAGCTGCTCGTTCTCTTTGAGCAATTGCTGCAGGCTTCTTTTCTCCTTATCAATTTTCTGCAGATCCTGCTCGGTACTGTTCAGTAATTTATCCAATTGAAAATGATCTTCATCAACCAGCTTCCTGGCTTTGGAAATAAGTTTTTTATCAAGCCCGATCCTTTCTGCAATAGAGAATGTGTATGAACTACCAGGTTTGCCTGTCTGCAGTTTATACAAAGGCAACAGATTTTTTTCATCAAACTGCATGGCGCCATTGATAATACCGGCTACTTTATTGGCCATTACTTTCAGGTTCAGGTAATGAGTGGTTACGATACCAAATGAATGTTTGTACGCCAGTTCTTCCATGATCACTTCTGCAAAAGCGCCACCAAGGTTAGGATCACTGCCGCTGCCCAGCTCATCAATGAAGAACAGTGTTTTACCGTTTGCATGCTCAATAAAATACTTCATGTTCTTTAGGTGAGAGGAATAGGTACTCAGCTCAAATTCCAGGCTCTGCGTATCACCAATATGTATCATCAGTTGTTTAAATACACCCATTTCACTGTCGGGGTTAACCGAAACCAATAAACCCGCCTGTAACATTACTTGCAATAAGCCAATGGTTTTTAATGTAACGGTCTTACCACCAGCATTGGGGCCACTGATAACAAGTATTCGATTGGTATCATTCAGTGTAAGGTCAACGGGTATAATGGGTTTTTCGTTTTTTTTATTATACAAAAGCAACAATGGGTGATATGCGTTGATGAGTTGTACGTGTGCCCTATCCTTTAGTTGAGGAAGATTACCGCCGATATCAATGGCTAATTTCGCTTTTGCTTTTATAAAATCAAATTCACCTGCAATATCATGATATGTTTTCAGTAAGGCGGCATACACACTTAATTGTTTGGTAAGTTCCCTGAGTATGCGATACACTTCCTTTGTTTCGTCATACTCCAGTGAAAATATTTCATTGTTTAGTTCTGTTGTTTCTTCAGGTTCAATAAAACTGGTCTTACGGCTGTCACTTTCCGCATGCAAAACTCCTTTGATCATTCTTTTCTGCTCGGCAAAAACGGCCAGTACTCTCCTGCCGTTCATAAAACTTTCTTCAATATCTGCCAGGTATCCTTGTTTATTCAACTTGCTTACGATCCTGTCGAATACTTTTCTCAACTCATGCCGTTTGCGGTAAAGATTCATCCTGATCCTTGCCAGGTCTTCACTAGCGTTGTCCTTAACTGCCCCTGCCTCATCTACGATCTCATCTATCACGGTCCTGATCGTTTTTTCATAGTAAACATTTTCAACAACTTTTGTAAGCCCGGTATAAATAGTTCTTCTTTCCGCATCAAACCACCTGAAAATATTATTGGTATTTTCTGCCAGCCGTCGTATCAATAAGAATTGTTCTCCACTCAATGATGCACCCGGAATGCCGAGGAGTTTTATCTCCCTGGCAATATTTATAGGAAAATCATTGGGGAAATATTCACCGCTTTGAATGAGGATTTTAAACTCGTTGGTTTGTTGAAGGGCAGTTTCTATAAATGTAAGCCTGGTATGAATACGGAGTTGCAATGCTTTTGATTTTGCATACTCAGTACGGCAATGTGCAGCCAGGAGATCTTTGATTTTATCAAACTCCAGTTGATGTAATGTTGAATCCGGGAAAAATTTCATGAAACGATGAACTTTTTAAAGTGCTAAGTTATGGCGGATACTTGATACTGGATCCTTGATACTGGATGCTGGTTGTGATAATGTTTAATTGATAATATATTTTATCACATACACGGTTATCGCATTTTTTGAAAAACTGATTTTGTTATGGATTTTTATTCCAGGCAGGAAATGACTGTTTACGTAACTTTACCATAAATGATAATTATAGTATACGTTTTTCCAACCATTAACAAGCAGGATGGTACAACGCCTTGGGAAGAATTGCAGATTGAAGAAAGGTAGGATGTTTGAGGTTTGAGAAGGTTGATATTGTTAAAGATTTTGATCCGGTATCTTGTATCCAGTATCTTGGATCCAGGATCCAGGATCCAATTTAAAATTTGAATAATTATGAGTAATCAAGTAGAAGAAACTGCTTCCGTCATATTCGGCAATGGATGTTTCTGGTGTACAGAAGCCGTCTTTCAGTTATTGGATGGCGTTATCAGTGTAACGAGTGGTTATAGTGGAGGAGAAACGGCTAACCCGGATTATAAGTCTGTATGCAGCGGGTTAACAGGACACGCAGAATGTCTGCAAATCATTTATGATCCTGCGAAAATAAGTTATGAAGACCTCCTGGAAGTTTTCTGGAAAACACATGATCCTACCACACTAAACCGGCAGGGCAATGACATAGGCACCCAATACAGGAGTGTAATCTTTTACCAGGATGAAGCAGAAAAAAATATTGCCGAATCATATAAGGAACAATTGGATGCAAGTGGCATATTTGGCAAACCCATCGTTACAACCTTAGAGCCGTTCACAAAATTCTATCCCGCAGAAAATTATCACCAGGATTATTATATACAGAACAGTATTGCTCCGTATTGCCAGTTTGTTGTGAAACCCAAGCTGGAGAAATTCAAAAAACTGTTTATTGATAAATTAAAAAAGTAACCCTAGTTGTTCCCAGGAATAGGAGGAATAGTATCGTGAGGTGGCATTGGTCCTCCCCGATGGCAGGTAAAACAGGTA
>JANOPU010000203.1:0-6204 GCA_031422055.1 Ferruginibacter sp. | reverse complement strand
ATATTTTTTCCGATCGGCATAATACCATCTAAGATTTAAACGTAGTCCTTTGGACTACTTAGTAAATCAAGATGGTATAATAACAAATTAGATGCTTTAATATTATTATAGCTTATCGTATTTTCATCTCCCACTTGCTTTAGCATTTGCGAATGAGCTAAAAATAAGTGGATTTTATACGTCACCGGTGTAAACTACCCAAGAGAAAATTATTTACTGAACGGTAAATATGCAAAGAGAAAACTACAAATCGTTGAAATGATACCCCACCCTACCTTTCTTTATTCAATGAGCCTAGTCCTTTGCTCTTTTACGATATATGATCATAATAAATAAGTTAGTATTATTATTGATGACTGGCTAAAACTGTTTAAAATAAAACTTACATATCAATTTTACTGCATAATTTATCAAAATGCTGCATAATTTATATCATAATTTGAGTATTTCAAATGGTATAAATTTATTAACTTTAATCTTAGAATAGCTTGATAAATTATTTAATAATTAAATTGATGCAACATGAGTTTAGAATTCAAAGACAATTTAACGGGGCAATTTGAAGGCGATCCATACATCAATACGCCATTAAAACATTTAACTGCTTCATCAATTATTGGTGATAAAGTACTCAATAACGAGGGTGAACATATGGGGCATATTAAAGACATCATGTTAGATATTCGTACCGGAAGGATCGAATATTTTGTAATTGAATTTGGTGGATTTTTAGGCATAGCAGAAAAATTCTTTGCCATACCATTTAAACTGTTAGAAGTTGATCCTGAACATAAGCTTTTCAGGTTTAATGAAAAAAAAGAAACTTTACATAAAGCACCAGGGTTTGATAAACATCACTGGCCCGAAACCAATGAACACAAAACAGAATACACTACATTAAGCTATAGTTTCTGGGATAATCCGGGTTGATCCAAACAGGAATCGGGATTTAATTAAACATACAAAACATAACTTTCGATTTAAAATTGATGGAAACTGCAGTTATCATTTAACTGCAGTTTCCATATTCAGTACTTCAATTGTCTTTAAATAATAAGTATACGCTTCTTCCGCAGAAGCTCCGATACAAACAATACCCATTTTGCCAAACTGTGATAGTGCACCGATCATATGAAACATCACACCTTTTTGTGCAGCACCATCAAAATGTATTCCGTGAAACATGGCAATTTCAATCAGGTCTTGTGGCGTAAGCCCTTTATATGTTTCATTTTGTAAATTATCTGAAGCATAGTAAAAACGTTGTTGTTTATTGGCTGTTTCAAACAAACCGGTTGTTTCATCATAATGGCCATCGGTTAAAAATTGTAACATCAAAAAAGGATGTGTTGTACCACCTTTACGCAGATTTATTTCAATAGCCTGATGATTCCAATGATCCTTTTCTTTCACCGAAATAAAATCGATACTAAATCGTCCTAAAACACCCTCTTTCTTAAGTTCTGTAGAAATAACCTTAGCCAAAATACCAATGTCTACATTATAACTTCTATCGGCAGGAAAATGCGACCCGTTAAAAACCTGGCCGCAGTCGCCACTCAATTCCTGGTCATGCGTTGAAATAATATCTATTTCACCCCTTGGATTTATCCTGCATTGAACTGAAGGAGAAACTTTTATTTCACCCTCAATAAAAGCTTCCACTATACCTTCCATCAATGAAAATTTTTCAAGGAAAGTTTCTACACTTAATTCTTTTGCAACTGGTTTTATTTGCTTAAAAAGATTTTGATGTATCCAGTCTGACATTTCTTTTTTAGAAATATGCTCAGGATACCTGACAATTGCATTTCCGTCACCAGAAAATCCATCATTTAGTTTTATGACCGCTTTCTTTAATTCAGGATACATATCTTTCAAAGCAGCAACAGCGTGTACAATATCTTTATACGTTTTTAAATTTTCGGCCCCCGGAGGAATGGCAACACCCGCTTTTACAAAAATCCTTCTGCTACCGCTTTTAGTTCCGAGATAAACCAATGATGGGTCACATCCGTAAATCGGTATGCCTAATTTTACTGCGAGGGTTCTTTCGTAAGCTGTTGTATTAAAACAGGCCAGGTGTGCCACATGAGAAGGTGGAATCGCTTGTTTTATGCGTTCAATCAACCGGGGACGTTGAAGGATCTTTTCTGTTAACGTAACAGCAGATGAATCATAACAACTGAGCAATGTTAATCTTTCCCTTGCATGATACCCCGTTATACCAGGCAACAAATGCAAATAATAATCAATGATAACAGGATCAATTGGTGTACTGCTAACATAAATTACATGTGTGCGTGGCATTCGAAGCAACATGAGTAAGCACAACAGTCTTTCCTCGTAATGAATAGCTCCTGTTACTTTTGAGAGCACTTCCTGATCCAATGTAAGGCTTGGAATAACAACAATAGTTTTTAGTGCATTGTTATCAGGAAAAAACAATTCGAACTGGTTGGAAAAGCCTTGTTGGATTTTTTCAAATTGTTGCAACTCTTCCACAGAGCCGGGCAAAGGCTGACAAGTGGTACTATAATTAAATAAAATTTGCCCCTTAGGTATATCAAAGTCATTTAATAACATGCTGCATAATTTTCAAAAATCAAATTTATCTAATAATCTATAACAAGCTAATAAAAATTAAATTAATTAAAACTGAGTTTTGTCATCCCCAAAACCAAAATAAATCATACTTTTCATGAAATAAATAAATAAAATATTATGAACATAGTGTTTATAATTAAATGTAAATATTTATTGGTACTCCATGAATAATATTCCTACCTTATATAAATTTCTGATTGTTTAATGTTATTTTTAAAGTATGAATTGCGAATTAGTATTTACAGGCAATTTATAATGTACTCCTTATCAACCCTTTTCTTAACCCAAACTTAAATCATCATGAGAAAGCTACACAAATCCAAAAGAATTTTTGCAGTGCTAATTATGTTTTTTTACACTTCCATTTCAATTGCACAGGTAACTACAGCTACTTTAACAGGTGAAGTGAGAGATGAAAAATCTCAGGCTATTACCGGTGCTTCTGTTACGATTGAATACCCCGAAGCAGGTATAAAACAAACTATTGTTACAAGGTCGGGAGGCAGGTTCACCGTACCAAACTTAAGAGTTGGAGGGCCTTATAAGGTTTCAGTTTCAACAGTAGGTTTTAAATCTGCTGTCATTGAAAATATCTTGCTTGATCTTGGACTAAATAATTTCATTGACTTTACATTGATCCAAAACAACAAAGAGCTTGAAAATGTAGTTATCAGGTCAACGTCTAAATTAATTGATGACAAAAAAACAGGAGCATCCACAAATATTAATAACAGGCTCATAAGGTCGCTACCAACAATTTCACGTTCTGCTGATGATTATTTAAGGCTTACCCCATCTGCATCAGCAAATTATAACGGAATTTCATTTGCCGGCAGAAATGGACAATACAATAATTTTTCGTTAGACGGTGCCGTATTTAATAACCCATTTGGACTCGATGCGCCTACACCCGGAGGACAAACCGGTGCACAGCCTATCTCTCTGGATGCAATAGACCAGATTCAGGTTAATATTGCACCTTATGATGTTACGCAAGCAGGATTTACCGGTGCCGGCGTAAATACGGTAACTAAATCGGGCACGAATAAAATGAGTGGTACTATTTACGGTTTTTTTAGAAATGAATCGCTCACTGGTAAAAAGATAGATAAAGTAAAACAACCAATTTCAGAACTTAGTCAGCTACAGGCAGGTTTTGCCTTAGGAGGTGCACTCATAAAAAATAAGCTATTTTATTTTGTAAGTTTTGAAACCGAACAACGCAGAGATGCTGCCAGCAGCTATGAATCCAGAAATGCTTTCAATGCAAATAAAAATAATACTTCCAGAGTTTTAGAATCAGATCTCCAGGAAGTAAGAACAATTCTAAAAAACAGATTTGGTTACGAAACCGGGGATTATCAGGGATTTACTCACAAACAAATAAATTATAAATGGTTGTACAAGATGGATTGGAACATCAATTCGGTTCATAAACTATCGTTTACATATAATGGCCTTGAAGCAAAAAAAGATAAGCCTGCTCATCCCAGTGCCATTGGAAGAAGGGGCCCCGACTATTCCACATTACAATTCCGTAATTCTGGCTACGAAATTGTAAATAAACTTCATTCTTTCAGCACGGAATTAAAATCAAATTTTAACGGCAGGTATGCTAATAAACTCAGATTGGTTTATACCAGTTTCCGCGATAAGCGAAACCCTTTTTCAAGTCCATTTCCGGTTGTTAATATTTCTAAATTCGGCACCCGTTATATAGTGGCCGGGCACGAACCTTTCTCTATAAACAACAGGCTTAACCAGGATGCAATACAGGCTACCAATGACTTTAATATTTATATGAAGAACCATACATTTACCGCTGGTGTTTCTTATGAATCATTCAAGTTTGCCAATTCATTTAACCTTACCGGTTATGGCCCTGCATTGTTTGGAGATATAGATATTCAGACATTCAAAGATTCAGTTCCTGTAGGTGGTAATGTAGTATTCGGAGCTTATCCGCTTGATGTTGATGTAAACTATGCCAAAAACAGGGCTGCAGCGGATAAATGGAGCTGGTACTACATAACTGTTGCACAATTATCCGGTTACCTGCAGGATGAATGGCAGATCGGCAAAAAATTAAAAGTTACTTTGGGATTAAGAATAGATAAACCATTGTATAATAATGCCAGTTTTAAAAGTGCAGATACTAACCCTGATGGTACATTCGCCGGTACATATACTCAGGGAAACCCAACTATACAAAACAATGATAACCTTACTTTATTTGATGCAAATGGTATTCCTGTTAAAAACGGAGCAGGACAACAACTTGATAATGGAAAGTTACCAAGTGGCAATCCCTTGTTTTCACCACGATTAGGTTTTAACTGGAATGTAAATGGTAACAGAACATTTCAGATCAGGGGCGGATCGGGATTATTTACCGGCCGATTCCCTTTTGTCTGGATCGGTAATCATATTGGCAATCCTTTTAGTTTCTTCTACAATGCAACTGATAGAAATTTTAAATGGCCACAGGTATGGAGAAGTAACCTTGGAACTGATTTCAAAATTCGTTCAGGTACTGTTTTTTCTGTTGATCTTTCATATACAAAAGATGTAAATGCAATGATCGTACGTAATTATAAACTGGGAACACCTACAGGAACTTTAAATTCCGGCACTTCAGATAAACGTAAAGTTTATCAAGCAGGAGATCAGGGAAATGCTAATGCATACATCTTCACTAACAGTAAAGATGGGTATCAGTTTAATATGAGTTTGCAGGCACAGCATAATTTTAAAAAAGGAATGTACCTGATGGCTGGATATAATTATTTAAAAGCAAAAGATGTAAGTTCTATTTCTGCCGAAATATCCAGTGATGCATTTGACAGAAACCCGATATTAAATAATGCCAACCGGCCAGAATTAACTCCTTCGTTATATGGAAATACACATCGTTTTATAGTTGCAACTTCTAAGAAATTTGAATACGGCAAAAATAAAAAATTAGCCACTACTTTTTCATTGTTTGGAAGCTGGAGTTCCGGAAACAGATATGCATATGTATATGGTGGTGATATTAATAACGATGGAACCGTAACAAATGACCTGATGTATGTTCCTACAATTGCTGAGATAAATGTCATGAACTTTGCTCCATTTACTGATGTGAATGGCAATGTAACAAATGCATTGGCACAACGTGTGGCATTTAGCAATTTTATTAAACAGGATAATTATCTGAGTAAAAGAGAAGGTCAATACACTGAAAAATATGGAGCAGAATCTCCATGGTTCAGTCAGGTTGACCTGAGAATATTACAGGATATGAAATTTAAAGTAGGTAGCAAAATGAATACGGTACAGTTTAGTATCGATATTCAAAACCTGGGAAACCTGATAAGCAGCAACTGGGGTGTTCGCAAATTGGCAACTACAACAGGGTATTACCAGCCCTTATCAGTAAGTGTTGCTGGAAATGTACCAACATACCAGTTTGATCCATCACAAACTAAAACCTTTACTACAAGTCCTGAATTAATATCACGTTGGCAAATCCAGTTGGGCTTAAGATATATATTTTAACCCGGATTTTGCAGTTGAAATCTATTACGAGAAAAAAATGCTTCAAACACAGGCATT
>JANOPU010000202.1:0-5197 GCA_031422055.1 Ferruginibacter sp. | reverse complement strand
CAATAAATAAAAAAAGAAAAAGAAAATATTCAAAGGAGATGAGGATGGTTTAAAAATAAAAACCTGCTAATTTTAAAATCAGCTCATATAATGTGAACAACTTTCTGATTTTTGAAAAAATAGGACTGAATAGTTACAAATGTTTTAAGGAGTATCAAAGATTTATTTTCCCGCAAATCTTCACAGACTAAAATTCCTCAGATTTTCGCAGATGTAATAACACTTTTTTCTATAGATCAAATCAGCGGTTATCTGCGTGATAAAATCTGGGTTATCAGCGGGAATATAAAAATGTTTTAAGGAGTATCAAAAAAATTACTCAAAATATCTTTAATAGTAGTATAAGTATTTGCAACAGGGTTTTTAATATCTTTAGTTTTGAACCATTTCACTTCAGTAATATCCTCTGTTGTCTGTGGTTCCAATATTTGTTTGCCTTTACAGGTAAAGTAATACCAATGGCTTATTTTTAAATAATGCTTTCCAAACTCGTCATAGATATGATAGGTATCACCTGCTTTTTTTTTCAACTTTAAATTTTTTACTCCTGTTTCTTCTTCTATTTCCCTTGCAGCACATATTTCTGCTTTCTCATTTTTTTCCATTTTACCTTTTGGAAGGTCCCATTTACCCTTTCTGAAAATGAACAACAATTCTTTATTCTCATTCTGCACAATTCCTCCTGCAGCTTCAATAAAGGTAAAATGTTTGAAGAAGGCTTTTTGCAATTTTTCAAGATCACTATGCCAGAGTATACCTGCATGAAAATCTTCTTTCTTTAATTCATGTATGAGTGATTTAATGGCAGGCACAGATAGTTCGTCAATAAATACCACATCCGGATGGTGAAGTAATTCATGCAAGTTGTCATCCATTTCATCACATAGATACACAGTCTTTTCTCCGTAATAAATTTTTATCTGCATAATTTATTTGTTGGTAATAGTAAAAATAAAGCATTGCATTCAAATGGTTTTTATTAAGGCTTATCTTTGTTGAATTAGAAGGTTTAAAAGGTTTAGGATGTTTAGGAGTTTAGAAAGTGTAGTGAGCTTTAATTAGAAAAAAGCCATCTAAACCATCTAAACCATCTAAACTTTCCAAACATGGATTAAAAATATCCTCAACATAAAGAGAAAAAAATGACATCGAACGAAAAAGCAGTTGCAGAAAAATTATTACAGGTACAGGCTGTAAAGCTTAGCCTTGAAAAACCTTATACATGGGCAAGTGGCTGGAAAAGTCCGATCTATTGTGATAACAGGAAGGTTTTGTCTTTTCCATATGTGCGTGATTTTATAAAAAGTGAATTATGCAGTGTCATTTTTGAACAATTTCCCGAAGCCGATGCATTGGCAGGAGTAGCAACGGCAGGAATCGCATGGGGCGCCATGGCAGCCGATCAGTTGAAATTGCCTTATATGTATGTACGGCCAAAGCCAAAAGAGCATGGCATGGGAAACCAGATTGAGGGCTCTTTTGAACCGGGACAAAAAGTTTTGGTTATAGAAGATCTTATTTCAACCGGTAAAAGTAGTTTACAGGTTTGTGACGTGTTGAAAACTGCAGGAATGGAAGTAACAGGAATGGTTTCAATTTTCACTTATGGCTTTCCTCAGGCATCTGATGCCTTTACAAAAGCTGGTATCAGGCTTCAATCGCTTACTAATTATGAGATTTTGATAAATCTGGCCATTGAAAAGGGTATTGTAACGGAGAATCAGCTAAAAACCTTGTTAAATTGGAGTTTAAACCCTTCTGATTGGAAAGGAATTGAATAGTTTTGTATCAGTTATATAAAAAATAAAAAAAATGAAACATTTACCGTTAACTTTTATTGCTCTTGCAGGCTTTTTTTTCACATCGTTTGCTCAACAAAAGGCAACAAATAAGGCAGTGATCAATACGCCTACCGTTCAATGTGATATGTGTAAAGAAAAGATTGAGAAATACCTGTTGCTGGAAGATGGAATTATTTCCGCCAAAGTGAACATTAAGAAGAAAAATACTACGGTATCCTGGATCACTGACCGGACAAATATTGAGATCATTAAAACCGCTATTGCAAATGCGGGTTATGATGCAGATGATATTACTGCAGATGAAACTGCCTACAAAAAACTACCTAAGTGTTGTAAAAAACCGGTTGAAAAAGTTGTGGAAAAACCAGTAGAAAAGCCTGTTCCTGTTCCAACAAAAGAATAATTTATCTGAACAATACGTCATTCCGGTATACGCAGGATTTTTTACTTGTTTTCATTAGATCTGAATAATTCCTCAAAAAATACTCATTGATAACAGTAGAGGTGTTTCAATTTTTCACTAATAATTATTTCGTTTAATTTATTCTGTTGAGGTATTTATATTAATACTCCAATGTGAAAGAGCAAAACAACACCGAACGGGTAAATACTGCTGTGTTAAGATAATTCCACCAGAACCTGTATTTTATCAGTTCATACAAAAATCATCAATATCCAAAAAGGAGCATAAGAATGTGATTGGCAAAATGCAGTAAAAAATCGACATATTATTTAAAATTGCCTGAAAATAGAATTCCTGAAGTCATTTATGATACGCCTGAGGTTGTCTTAAATGAAAATTTCTGAAAGATTTATTCAAATATGGAACCCCTTAAAAAAGATCAATATTCTGTACAGTTGAATAATCTATAGGAAAACTCTTAAAAACACCCCCTTTTCCCACTTTTACTTTCCCTAATATACGGATGCTTACTTCTTTCTTAAACAAGCTACTCATACCATTTTTTAACAGGTTTTTCATGTCTAGTTCTACTTTTAATGGAACTGTGAATATATCTCTTTTGGGTATTGCCACCTGTAGGTCCTGACTTGAATGGCCCAGGTAATTGCTATCCAGATAAATATCCAGATCGGTTCTATTTAGTTCAAGTCCATAATTATTGGGATTATAATAAACCAGATCGACTTTCAAATTACTACTGGTAAAACCGATATTTTCCACACTTAGGTTTTTGAATTCCCGAAATTCCAGCTCCTTGGGTTCACGACAGGATGACATAAAAAGAATAAAACAAAACAAAATGAAGTATAGGGGAGCAGTAAGTGATTTCATACAATTATTTATACATTCTAAGATAAGCAAAGTGAGGGAAGATGAGATATATTTTTATTTATTTGCTAAAAAATAACACTAACTATAATAGTAATTGACATGAAATTATGGCAAAGACAATATTAAACATGAACTAATTATTTTAGATAATAAAAAAATGAATAATAAAATGATATACAATTTATAGTATGTTTTTATTAATGTATAATATTTGAATATTATAATACATTATTTATTAAAAGTCATCAATATTGACAATGAATATGGGATCTGTAAATAAATAGAGTAAATGTAAATAATTAATAGATTATCAGTACTTAATGTAGTTTAATTGAAAATTAATTTAGTTAAAAGTAAATATTAATATTTTCTCCAATTAAAAATTGCATAAAAACCTCTTGTTTTGATGATTTTTTAAAAATGGATCCAGGTTATCGCTTGTATAAAAATCTGGTTTAATTCACATCAAATTCAACCATCTTAAAATGAGAATTATAAAAATGCAATAATGGCAGATATTAAATTTATTCTGCTTTCATTGCTTCCTGCCCTTTTTCCTGTTGTAGTTCAACAACCTTGATGTGTTTTACTTAAAATTTATCTAATACCATCTTAATTTAATATGTAGTCCAAAGGACTACGTTTAAATCTTAGATGGTATTATGCCGAACGGAAAAAACATCGGACTTAATATTAGCATACCGTATAAGAACATTTAGTTACTGATTATAAACAATGATTAATTCAGCAGGTATTTTGTACTGAAGTGATCTTCCGGTTTATTTTTAGTATCTATATTAATGGGGCGAATGGAAAATTATTTCCAATAAATCTTGTCAGTTTATAAACGATCTTGTTTACTGACTAAACCGCCTAAAAGTGCAATAAATGAAGTTTTTACTATGCAGTTTAATGAAATGATTGAATATTAGCTCATTTGGTCGACAAAATTAGTCAATTCGTCGATAAATAGTATTATTATCTAAGTAAAATCAATTTATGTTAGAAAAAATCTAATATAAATAGAATTTTAATAACAGTATTTTTCCAAAATATGCAAATGGGTAAATAGCCTCGAAACTTAGTAAAAATACGGCGGAAATGTTATGAGGTTTCACAAATGCGTATTATGTTTGTGTTAGAAACGAAGGATAAAAGATGACCTCGGTTACACTAAGTTTCAAAAAGCAAAACCTCAAACCCACAAAATGAAAACAACTACAACTTATCTACGTAATTCAATATGTGTTCTTTTATTATCTGTTGCTTTTACAAACAGTTTCTCTCAAAATAATAATCCTGCTAATACTGTTATAAGTAATTTAAAAGCAACAGTTCAGAATGACCGTTTAATGGTAAACTGGAATATTACAGATGCTATAACTTCAAATTATTGTGAAGTGCAGGTTAGTAAAGACGGTAAGAATTTCTCTACAATAGGAATTGTTTTGGGAGCTGATCCAAAGCAAAATAATAACGGTTTTGCTTTTAAGCAAAATCTTGCTAAAATGAAGTCTGGCAATGTTTACTACAGGGTTCTAACAATAAACGGTAATAATCAGGCTTCTACTAGCAATGTTGTAAAAACATCCATTTAAAATTTAAAGCAAACTCTAGTGTTCTTTCAAATCTTTTACCTAAATGTAAAATCATTGATAATAAGAATCTGATTCAGTAAAAGAGCACATAAAATCACAAAATATGTTATTCAAACAAACCATAATAGTTAACAAACTCAACGGTTTTAAACCAAATAAAGGACCGTTGAAAATTTATTTTGTTGCCTGACAAACAAGAAGCTGCTGTCATTAAAATAGCAGCTTCTTTTTAAAATTTACCTTGTAAAAAGCAATATGTATACTTACCGGAAATAAATGGTTATTGAATGGTATGTGAGCCGGAATTAAAAATATTTAAGACGTTTTCTTTGGGGGTTACAGAATCGAAAGATTCTTAACAAGAGTTGCATATCTATGCAGCTCTTTTTTTAGTGTGTCAGGCATGGTAATAAGCTATAGGGTGTAAGTCCCGAACGAGAGTTGCAGTACTTATCGTTAGCCAATTGCAAGGGTGTCCAATGTGAATTGGAATCTGAAGGAAG
>JANOPU010000201.1:0-13566 GCA_031422055.1 Ferruginibacter sp. | reverse complement strand
TTTCTGCTTATCAAAAAATAATTTTCATCTGGATAGCTTTTGCAATCAGTATCTTCTTTTTATTAAAACGTATTACAGCACCTTATGGAAGATATTCTAATAAAAATTGGGGCCCTTTGATTGATAACCATTTTGGCTGGCTTTTAATGGAATTCCCTGCTTTGATCGTAATGGGATATTGTTTTTATATAAACTTTACTTTACGATCATCTGCAATTCCAATAATGGCAGGATTATTCTGTTTGCACTATTTCAACCGCACTTTTATCTTTCCATTCAGGTTACGGACCAAAGGGAAAAAAATACCATTACTTATTGTTTCCTCCGGTATCTTTTTTAACCTGGCCAATACTTTTTTACTCAGCTATTATTTCACACATTTTTCAAATTATAACAATTACTGGCTAACTGACTTTCGTTTCATTTTCGGAATTATATTATTCTTTACCGGATTAGGTATTAACTGGAAATCAGATACTATTCTGATACATTTGCGAAAGCCAGACGAAACTGGCTATAAAATACCACGTGGATGGTTATTCGAATTTGTAAGTTGTCCTAATATGCTCGGAGAACTAATAGAATGGGGTGGATTTGCACTTCTTTGTTGGAACCTTCCTGCACTTGCCTTTTTTATATGGTCTGCAGCTAACCTTGCTCCAAGGGCATTGGCTCATCATCAATGGTACAAAAATACATTTAAAGATTACCCAGATAATAGAAAAGCAATTATCCCTTTTGTAGTTTAATAAAAAACATGTACCCATGTTTTAAAGTTGTATTCTACCCTAATAAATGCTACCATTAATACAGAGATAATTAAAACTTGAAAACCAGGCCTGCCTGTATATTATTAATATCATTACCAATTTCTACATTAACCCCAAATTTTGGTGTCAGGAAATATGAAGCGCCAAGAAAGACTCCGAACAATGGTAATATTTCATTTTCATTGAACTTTTGTTGACCTTTCTTGTAATCAAATTCATGAAAACCAATTCCAGTTGAAAAACCACCATAAGTATCTAAATTGGGTACTTTCCAGCCATAGTGCCATGCCGACCTCGTTGCTATTACAAATGTTCGTGATCTAAAATCTGTAAAATAACCTCCGTATGAAAAGGCTCCGCCAATTTCAGCTCCAAGTGAAATAACCCCGGGACCAACTTGCCAAATACCATATTCAATGGCGGCCTTGGTACCAAAAGCTGAATTACTATTTACGTTTTTGTAATCTCTGGCAATACCAGCACCGGCTATTCCTGTTAAAGTGCCTTTCCGGAAAGGAGTTATGTTATCTCCCTTTTGTGCCATGGTAATTTCATTCGTTCCAATAATTAAAAACAGCATCATTGCTGTAGTAAATGTTAGTTTTTTCATATGCCCACGATAAACAAATATTATACCAACAAACTAAGGGTCGTATTTTATTTTAGATTTATTAAAATTCTTAACAATTCATTTTATCATCAAATAAGAACGAATCTGAAAAATTATACTTAATAAAGCGGTTAGAATATTAAATACAGTTTTAACCGTTTAAGGATAAACGCTGTTGATGAAATAAATGCGAACAAAATTATTTCATTTTATCTCTGATGGCTTTAAATTCTGAAGCAGGTTTCCATTGAGGCCACTTAGTTTCAAATGCTAAACGCCTGCCAACCAGGAACAATAATTTCAAGTCGCTAACAGCACCTTCCATAGACCAGGAAGCAGCATCAAAATTGTCAGAAGGTTGGTGATAATTATTGTCGGTGTAATTATCTTCCAGTTTTTGACCATATACTTTGTCTTTACCAATTACATCGATCCCATTACTGGTGTATAACGCCGGAATACCAGCTTTTGCGAAATTGAAATGATCGGAACGATAATAGTAGCCAGCTTCCGGATGCGTATCATAAGAAATATACCCGCCTGCTTTTTCAACTTCATCTTTTAAATAATCTTCCAGGTCGGATTGTCCTTCTCCAATGACGATAATATCTTTTGTTTTAGTATACCGGTTGAGGCCATCCATGTTTATATTAGCCACTGTTTTATTGGCAGGATAAATTGGATTTTCTGCATAATATTTCGAGCCTAGAAGACCTTGTTCCTCGGCTGTGACCGACAAAATAATAATGGTCCGTTCCGGTTTTATTTTTAAGCTTTTAAATGCTCGTGCCAGTTCAAGCAATCCAGCCGTTCCGGTTGCATTGTCTAAGGCACCATTATAAATTGAATCGCCTGTTGCATCGGGGCGGCCAATACCCAAATGATCCCAATGTGCAGTATAAATAATTACTTCGTCGGGGTGTTTGGTACCGGTTATCTTTCCTATAACATTATACGATTTATTATAAGTAGTATTCACTTTCATACTGGTAGATACCTGAAGGTTTAGAGGAATTGCTTTAAAACCGGGTTTATTTGCTGTAACCAACAAGCTTGAATCGAAGCCGGCAGCTTTAAATAATTTATTGGCAATTGTTTCTGTTACCCAACCAATCACATCACAATTTTTAATGTCTTTGCCACGGTTATCCAGTCGCAATCTGGAAGTGTTGAAACTTTTTTGTTGTACGCTAAAAGGATAACTGGCTGCAGTTGTATTGTGAATAATCAGGCAGCCTTTAGCCCCTTGCCTTGCTGCTTCTTCAAATTTATAAGTCCAGCGACCATAATAAGTCATGGTTTTACCTTTAAACAAGCTGGTATCTCCTACCCAAAAACCCGGGTCGTTAACCATGACCATCACAACTTTTCCTTTTACATCCAAACCTTCATAATCGTTCCAGTTGTGTTCAGGCGCTACGACCCCATAACCTGCAAAAATCAATTCTGTTTTATCCAGACTAATAATGCTATCAGTTTTATCGGTCCAAATGATGTAGTCATCATAGGCTTTTAATTTAAAACTGCTTTTAACCGATTGCACATTCATCTCCCGAGCAGCAATAGCCATAACATTTACCATCGGTACTGCTTGTAAAAAACTTTTATTATTCCCCGGTTCCAACCCTGCAGATGCAAATTGCTTTTGCAGATAATCGATGGTTTTTGTTTCGCCTGAAGTAAAGGGTTTACGGCCCATAAAAGAATCAGAGGCTAGTATTGCAATATGACCTTTTAAGCTATCGGCATTGAATGAAACAAGACCATCATTTGGATCTGCATGGTTTCCATTTTGATTACATGCTGCAAACAATATTAAACAAAGCAGAGAAAGAATTTTTGAGTTTTGAACCATTTTGATATTTTTTTATGAATAATAGAATAAGTTATCGTTAGTAAATATTATGTTCAGGATTTTTTTGATATTTATATGCAATAAGTATTTGTTCCTCATAATCAATTAAAATGATCTTATGCGTGGATCTATTTTTCTATATAATATATCAGCAATAAAATTGATGATGATAAAAAAACATGCACTGAATAAAACAGCACCCATTACAACCGGGTAATCTAATTTTTCCAGTGCATCAACAGTGATCTTACCAATGCCTTTCCATCCGAAAATATATTCGATAAAAAATGCTCCCGCAAGTAATTCTGCAAACCAACCTGTAATAGCTGTTAAAACCGGGTTTAATGCATTTCGCAATGCATGTTTAAAAATCACAGTACTTATATTCAAACCCTTTGCATAAGCTGTTCGGATGTAATCCTGATTCAATACATCCAGCATGGAACTCCTTGTGAGTTGAGTAATAATTGCTAACGGTCGTATGCCCAGCGTAAACGCGGGAAGGATCAGATTCTTAATATTCAAATAATTTTCTCCGGTTACTTCATCTGTTTCAAAAAGGCTACCGGTAAGATTCAATCCTGTAAAAGAATGCCAAACGATTCCAAACAAATAAGCTATAAGGATGGCCATAAAAAATGAGGGGGCAGATATGCCAATGATACTGCTTAAAACTGCTGAACCATCGATCCAGGTATCTTTTTTAATGGCGGCTAATACACCCAGAGATATCCCTGCAATGCATGCAAAAAGCATAGCTGCAAATGCTAATACCATCGTACCGGGTAATGCATCAATCAAAATATTACTTACCTCTTTTTTTGTTTGATAACTTCGTCCCAGGTAAGGATATTTTAGTGTCAATTTTGTTTCGCTACCAAAAAATATCCCTTTTATTTTTTTCTCTTCTAGTGCAGCTTTAGTGTAAACGCTAATCGGAGAAATATCATTAAGATACCAGGCAAATTGTTTCCATTTTGACTGATCCAGGTGAAGTTCCTTGCGGATATTCTCCATTGTTTTTTTATCGCCGGTCTGGCCTACAATTAACCTCGCTGGATCTCCAAAACCCTGAAACATAGCAAATACAAGTATGACTACTCCAATCAGTACCAGTATTGAGTAGCCAGCTTTTTTGAATAAGAAATACAAATAATAGAGTTTGGTGAATTGATATACGCTTAATACGCCTGCAACATTTCATCCATCATCCTGCAAATAATATTTACATTATTTCACTTTATCAAAATCGTCACCCGCCCATTTACCCTGCACAACAGGGCCTTTCATTTTGTATAAAGTCAGATCAGTCCTTGCCGCTGTTTTAATAGCAGTTGCATCGCAGGTAAATATATTATCAACAGTAATATTATTCTTCACTAAAAACTTTTCAACAACATCCCTTTGTGCAGTTACTACAAATATTTTTTTATTTTGAGCAGCAGCTTCTGTTCCGATCCTTTTAAGATCAGATAACCAGTTGGCGCTGCTTTCAGGTAACACTCTCATAAAAACCAGATAATATACACTTTGATTACTCAATATACTATCCGTAAGTTCGTTCCCATCAGAATCTGTCATGGAAAAATCATTTATAAGCGGAATATTATTCTTCCCTTTTTCTATAAGTGTTTGTTTCCTTTCAGAAAATTTCCAGGTACTGTCCGGAAGTGCTGTCATAGGGAATTCTTTTTTCACTCCATCCTTTTCATAGCTAAATACATACTCAAATTTATCCTGTATCGCGTCAGCAGGCATCTCTCTAAGTTTCAAAATATCATTTCCTTTTTTGTAAGCCAGGCAATCAACCATGGGTAAATGCTCTAAAACATAACACTGCAAGGCCAGTGTAAGAACAGTTGCAAATAATATGTATAAAAATGAAAAGAATGGTTTTGAAACAGGCGTTATATATTTTACTTTAAATACCAGTAACAGTGCCAGGCATAATAATATAATGTCTTTAGTGAATGTTTGAATAGGTGTTAATGGAATACAATCGCCAAAACAACCACATGCCCTTATCTTTCCGCTAAACAAAACATAACTGGTAAGGAATGTAAAAAACAGGATCAATAATAGCAATACCCATGTTGTAATTCTTTTTTGCCAACCTATCAATAAAGCAACACCAACGATCACTTCCAACGTGATCATAATTATAGAAAAAGACAAAGCATAATGATTCAGACCTTCCATCAGGTTTTTCATAAAACCGTCGTTGGCCCAGGCTTCAAAAAATTCCTGCATCTTATATGCCAATCCAAGTGGATCAATAGCTTTTACCAATCCTGAAAAAATAAATAAAATGCCTGTTAATACTCTTGCTATTGTAACAACTATTTTCATAAAACGAATTATTTTTTTTATTTACCTTCTTCGATTAGGATCAATGCAAAAACGGCATAGTTCAAGATGTCAAAATAATTGGCATCTATGCCCTCACTCATAATGGTTTTTCCTTCGTTGGAAATGATTTGTTTGATGCGAAGGATCTTTGCAAGGATCAGATCAACAAAGCTTTCCTGGCTCATTTCACGCCATGCTTCCCCGTAATCATGATTTTTATCTGTCATTAGATCTTTTGCATCGGTTACTTTTAGATCATACAACTTTTCCACTTCAGATACGGGCAACTGTTCGGGTTCATCGTTGTTAATGTCAAGTTGTATCAATCCAATTACCGCATAATTCAATATTCCTTTAAATTCGCTTTTAATATCATCTCCAATTTTCTGAAGCTTCTTTTCCTGTATGGTTCTAATTCTTTTTGCTTTAATATAGATCTGGTCAGCAATGGAAATTGTCCGGTACACCCGCCATGAAGTGCCATAATCCCCTGTTTTTTTTATAAAGATATCCCTGCTGCCCGATACAGCGCTGTCATATTGTTCGCTAGTTGTCATTTTTCAATATTTCAAATGCTCATTAATTATATGCAAATTTGCGTATCAGTTCAAAAATACAATTACTCTTTCAAATGTTCACACTCAAATGCAAAGGAAAAATTTTATCTACGGAAAAGCCGTTGATAATGGGAATCATTAATGTTACACCGGATTCATTCTATAAAGGCTATTTAAATGATGGAAATGAAGAAATATTAAATCTGGCCGGAAAGATGATTCAGGATGGTGCAGACATTTTGGATATAGGCGGCCAAAGCTCCAGGCCGGGAAGTAAGAGTATATCCGCTCAGGAAGAAATGGATAGAGTGATCCCCGTAATAAAATTGATCCGGCAACATTACAAAGAGATCATATTATCGATTGATACCTATTACAGTACTGTTGCTGAAAAAGCGGTAGAAGAATCTGTATCTATTGTAAACGATATCAGTGCGGGCGAATTGGACAAACGGATGATTGATACAATTGCAGCTTTGCAGGTTCCCTTTATATGTATGCACATGAAAGGAACACCGGAATCTATGCAACAGCATATACTTTATGAAAATGTGGTTAAAGAAGTTCTGGAATTTTTTATTAAAAAAATCGATGCTTTTAATCGTGCCGGAATTAACGATGTCATTATAGACCCCGGATTTGGCTTTGGAAAAACGATTGATCATAATTTTGAATTGCTTAAAAATTTATCCATATTTAAAATGCTTGATAAACCCATATTGGCAGGCCTTTCCAGAAAAAGTACTATTTATAAGACATTGAATATAAGCGCTCATGAAGCTTTAAACGGGACTACAGTTTTAAATACGCTAGCATTAAATAACGGGGCTGATATTTTAAGGGTACATGATGTAAAAGAAGCAAAAGAAGTATCAAACTTAATGAGTGCATATAAAAAGGCCGCTTCCTGAATATGAAGCGGCCTCTGTGTTAATAGTTTAACGATCAAATAAAAAAATTATTTTTTATTTGATGCATCCGGCTTTATCTTCTGCATACTATCCATGTACATCTTTTGCATTTTCTCAATTTCCTTATTTTTTTCTGCCGCAGCAGCTAATGCCTGCTTTTGGTCCATTACGTCAAGTACATCTATATCAAAAACCAATATTGAATTAGGTTTTATATCAGCTCCGGAACCATTTTTGCCATATCCCAATGTTGAAGGAATGTAAAGCCTGCCTTTTGAACCCTTTTTAAGTAACATCAACCCTTCTTTCATTCCGGGGATTACCGGATTTCCAAAAGCAGGATTATTGGTATTTGTAAGGTTTACAATTAGCGGTTCTACGTGGCCCTTGGCAGGATCTGTATTACTGTCAAAAACTGTTCCTTCAAGCGTTTTACCGGTATAATTTATCTTAACAACAACGCCGGTATCTATATTATTGCCAGTTCCTTCCTGAGTAATTTCAACATAAGTTCCCAAAGGAGCTTTTACTGTTTTGATATTATTCTTTTTTATATAATCCTGCAATTTCTTTTCGTCAATTTCTTTTTGAGCGATCGCCTGTAATGAATCCCTTTTCTCCATTTCTACCATAGAAATTGCTCTGGCATTATCTGCCTGTTCTTTATTTTTAAATACATCAACAATTTTTAGGGTAGTTATTATAAAGTGGCCCTTTTTAAAGAACGGAGGCATTTGTTCCGGATTTTTCTTAAATGCCGAATCAGTGAGTATTCGTATTACAACACTATCGCCTTTTCTTAACTGCTTTAATATTTCAAAATATGCGATTGGGGTAGATACGGAATCAAGCATTTCAATGATAGGCGCACCCTGAGTCTTTGAATCATTTAGCAGGGAATCTTTGCCATTTATGTTGTAATAAGATGCAAAATTTAATTGCATATAATGACCATATTTGATCTTTGACCCACTTCCTTTTGTAATAATTTTATACTCCAGCCCATCTTTACCTTTTTTAAATGTTTCAGTATTACAGGCTGAAAAAAGGATAACGGCCAACAACATGATTGAAGAAATTTTTCTCATTTTTATTTTGTTTTTAAAATTTATAAGTACTTAACTGATCTGAGTTTTCTTTCATAGCTTTTTTGAATTCCAGCACGGCTGCTTCAAGTGATTCCTTACTGGAACCACCGGCAGCATTGTAATGGCCACCTCCATTAAAATATTTTCTGGCAAATGTATTTACATCAAACTGACCTTTACTTCTGAATGAACATTTACGTTCTTCACCCCTGTCAATAATGATGGCAGCAAGTTTAATACCTTCGATACTTAAAGGGAAATTTACCAATCCTTCTGTATCGCCTGTTTTAATATCATATTTAATAAGATCGGCTTGGGGTATTGCAATCAAAGCAGTATTGTATTCATAAAAAACTTCCATTCTATTCAACAAAACATTCCCGATAAAACGAAAACGGTTCTCTGAAAAATTATCGAATAAAGCTTCATGAATGATACTATGCTCAAGACCTTTCTCTTTAAGATCTGCAATCATTCTGTGAACACATGCGCTGCTTGATGGAAACCTGAAAGAACCGGTATCCGTCATAACACCTGCATATAAACAAGTAGCCACATCTTTGTTGATCTTATCGGTAAATCCTGAATCGATAATAAAATCATACACCATTTCTGCTGTTGAACTTTTAGATATATCGGAAACTCCATAAGCAAATGCATCCATTTGTGGTTCCTGGTGATGATCTATTAAAATTCTTTTTGCAGTTGCCTTAGTTAATTTATCCTCCATTCTTTTGGTGCGGCTGATCGTATTAAAATCAAGACAAAAGATCCAATCTGCTTTATCAATTATTCCGTTTGACTTTTCAGTATCCCTTTCATAATCCAGCACAGATTTGCATCCGGGCATCCAGTTGAGAAAAGAGGCCCAGTTTGTTGGCGAAATAACAGTTATGTTATGCCCAAACTGTAATAAAAAGTGATACAACCCCAATGTTGATCCCATCGCATCACCATCAGGCTTCTGGTGCATGGTTATTACAATTTGTTTTGGACTGGTAATTTGCTGGTATATCTCGTTGATCGATTGCATAAAGGCGGCGCAAAAGTAGGGGTAAAATGCGAATTAGCCAATTAGGGATGGTTTATTGGTTTAATGGTTTAATGGTTTATTGGTTTAGGGAGTTTAGATTTGTCATGTCCTGAAAAAAGTAGACACTATTATTACTACTACTTTTTTCTTTTTTTGCTTCTTTTTTTCTTTTTTAGTTTCCACATTTTATTTGTGGATTTCTCCTGAAACTATTGATTTTACTGATATTTTACGCTGCCATATGAACCTGCCAAGGTGTTGATAAGTTAAGCGACCAATGTGGACGACGTAAATTATAACTTTCTATAGCTTGTTTTACTGCCTTTAAAGCTGAGGGTTTATCTTCAAATTTCTCATCCAGTAAAAATTCATCTTTTAAAATTCCATTTACCCGTTCTGCTATTGCGTTTTCATAGCAATGGTTTTCTTCTGTCATACTGATAACCATTTTATGATCCTTTAATATTTTTACATAATCTTTACTGCAATATTGAATACCTCTGTCCGAATGATGAATAACATTCATAGTTTCAGGACACTGTTTAATGGACATTTTCGAGGCTTTAATCGCACCCGCTATTGCCAGGCTATCTGATAGATCCCAGCCCGTTATCATCCGGGAATAAGCATCCGTTTGTAAAAACAAATAAACAAACCCATGCCGGGTTCGCAGATAGGTAATATCACTTACATAAGCCTGATTGGCACCTGTCAGCTTCTTATCCTTTAATTTATTTTTATACTTATGAAAACGATGATAAGAATCAGTTGTGGTTACATATTTCTTCCTACGTTTCACGAGCAATCCACGCTTGCGTAAAATATCAAAGAACTTGTCTCGTCCAACTTTTACCTCTAATTTATTCAGATCAGCTGTTAAAAGTCAGTAAAGCTTTTTACCTCCAATTTTCGGCTGGTAACGTCTTATGTCCAGGATCAGCTTTGTTATTATATCTTCCCGAAACGCTTCAGTTATCATAACCTCTAATGACTTGTAATAACCTGACCGACTATAACCAAAATATTCACTCATTTTGATTACCGGGCATCCTTTTTCTTCGCTGCACCTTTTAATGGCTGCTGACCTAAATTTTTTTTTACATCGGTATCGTAATGCTCATTTACAATATCTATCAATGTTTCCAGTGCGTGATTAGCCATTGTTGTATCTGCTAATGTAATTTTCAGCTTTTTTATTTCAGCTTCCAATTCTTTTACCCGGTCCTTTTCTCCTTTCATTTCTACCCGTACAATTTTATTTAATAAATGATTTTTACCGTATTTTTTAATCCATTTCTGTATTGTTCCATTGCCCCTGATCCCATAACGTCGTGCTACTTGACCGATTCCAAAACCGTCTTCTTCAATTTCTTTAATAACTTTCTGTTTGAAGCTAATACTGTACCGAATTGATACTTTCTGCTGTGTTGCCATGATTTTGTCAGATTTTAGGTTTGAAAATCTGTCCACCTATTTCAGGACAAGACACAAGACACTCGAACTTCAAACTTCGAACTCCAAACCTCAAACATCAAACATCATACATCATACATCAAACTCCCTATCTTTGCGGCCAAAATAGAAAAAATGACCAACAGAACTTTTACAATGATCAAACCGGATGCTACAGAAAAAGGTAATACCGGTGGAATTTTAGAAATGATCAATAAAGCAGGCTTCCGTATTGTTGCAATGAAAATGACTCATTTAAGCAAAGCAAAAGTCGGTGAATTTTATGCAGTTCATAAAGAACGCCCATTCTACGGTGAACTGGTTGAATTCATGAGCCGGGGACCCATTACTGCAGCAATACTTGAAAAGGAAAATGCCGTTGAAGATTTCAGAACATTGATTGGTGCCACCAATCCTGCTAATGCAGCAGAAGGCACCATTCGTAAAAAATATGCAGCTTCTATTGGAGAAAATGCTGTTCATGGAAGTGACAGTGATGAGAACGCAGCTATTGAAGGAGATTTCTTTTTTAGTAAACTGGAACAATTCTAATTCCCTTATCATTTTAATACAGAGCCGTTGATCTTTTTCAACGGTTTTTTATTTTAAAAAGCCTTTTTTTAAAACAGGAAATCCAAACTGGTTGTAAATTTTCTGATTGGCTTATCTTGCATTAACTGTTATGCAGGTATCACTCACGATTATACGTTATCCCAAACTATTAATTCCATTCGGATTTTTAGCAATGGTCATTCACCGGATTCCATTTTGGTTCAATAAAAAGATCAGTTTTTTAAAACTCCTGGGATGTGGAAAGAACGGTACATTTGATAAGATACCTGATCTTCAACAGTGGGGAATTCTCATAGTTCATGGTTCTGAGTTCATAGTTAAGCCTTTGCGTTTAGAAAGTAAATCATTTATGAATGAACTGTATGGTTCGTTTATAACAAACTGGATACGATTATTCAGATGTGAAACTTTTACGATTTTACTGGAGCCAATTGAGGGACATGGCTTTTGGGATGGTAAAGAAGTTTTCGGTAATTTACCTAAAAGTTCATCACATACAGGCCCTGTAGCAATACTAACAAGGGCAACAATCCGTTTAAACCGGTTACATCAATTCTGGAAAAATGTTAACCCCGTTGCAAGTAAAATGAAAGCTGCTAATGGTTATATTACTTCAATGGGGCTTGGAGAAATTCCGTGGATCAAACAAGTAACTTTCAGTATATGGGAAAGTAAGGAAGCCATGACAGCATTTGCTTATGGAATGAAAGAACATACAGAAGTGATCAAAAAAACCCGAGAACAACGATGGTATAGCGAAGATATGTTTGTCCGCTTTAAGATAATTGGAAATACAGGAACCATAAAAGGAATAGATCCACTAAAGAGAAATTAGTAAATTTGAGTTATGAAGAATATAAAACTAATAGAAGTACCATCAGAAATTGGGGCCGGCACAAGGGGTGCAAGTATGGGTATTGATGCGATTAAAATTGCTGCACTGGATTTTATGAGCAATTTCTTTGTTCATTTTCCCTCTGAAAAAATTGAAGTTGAAAATAACCTGCTATTTGAACCTATCAAATCTCCTTATGCCAAAAGGATACAGGGTGTACTGAATATGTATGAACGCATCAGCAAAGCCGTATCTGACAGTATGAAAAATAATTTCTTTCCTGTTGTTTTAAGTGGTGACCATAGCAATGCCGGGGGTACCATTGCCGGAATAAAAATGGCTAAACCCAAAAGTAAGCTGGGAGTTATTTGGATAGATGCACATGCTGATCTGCATACTCCATACACAACTCCATCAGGCAATATGCATGGGATGCCAATGAGCACAGCATTAGCAGAAGATAATATGGAATGTAAAGTGCATGACCTGGATGAAAAGACTGCCAAGATCTGGGACCAGCTAAAAACAATTGGAAAAACAGGCCAGAAAGTATTGCCGGAAGATGTGGTTTTTATTTCGCTGAGAGATTTTGAAAAAGAAGAGAAATTCTTAATTGAAAAATATGGAATAAAAGTGATCAGCACAAGTGAAGTAAGGCGTAACGGAGCAGAAAATGTAAGCCGAAAAGTACTGCGCTACCTCAGCGATTGTACAGATATTTATGTAAGCTTTGATGTTGACAGCCTTGATTCTGCTATTTCAAAAGGTACCGGTACGCCGGTGAGCAATGGACTAAAAGAAAGAGAAGCCGAGGACCTGATAAGTAAATTCATGCAAAACAGAAAAGTATGTTGTTTTGAAATTACAGAAGTAAATCCAACATTGGATAAAGAAAACCTTATGGCAGAAATTGCTTTTAATATTTTACAGCGAAGTGTGAATGTGCTTATGATGAATTAAATTTTAATGAATGAAACAAATTCTTTTGATTGCCTCTATATTATTTCATTTTAGTTCTTTTGCACAAAGATCCAATTATAAAGATAGTCTCAAAAAGTTTCAACAGAATTATGTTCAAACACATGAAGTTGTAAATGACTCCAATCGCAGGTATTTTCAATTTTTTCCGGTTAGTGAAAAATACAGGGTAATAGCCACTTTCAAAAAAGTTGTGGATGCCAGTGGATTTATTATGAAAACTTCTGGTACCAGGACAAAAAAATATTTCAAATACGGGATACTTACCTTCACTATTGACAAAAAACGATTAACCCTGAATGTCTACCAGAGTGAACAATTGATGAAAGATGAAACAT
Organism: Ferruginibacter sp.; assembly: GCA_031422055.1. Lineage (GTDB taxonomy): Bacteria > Bacteroidota > Bacteroidia > Chitinophagales > Chitinophagaceae > Ferruginibacter. Next base: position 217 of record JANOPU010000201.1, on the reverse strand, counting down.
ACAAAAATTATTTATTTATTCCATATACAGATCTTACTTCCGGTAATAAAAGTTATGGAGGCGGAAAATATCTCGATATTTTAATCGATGATATACAAAAAAATACACTGCTTCTAGATTTCAATAAAGCGTATAACCCCTACTGTGCTTACGCATCAGGATATAATTGTCCAATACCACCCGTGGAAAATGATCTTCCTGTTGCTATCAAAGCCGG
>JANOPU010000200.1:0-2826 GCA_031422055.1 Ferruginibacter sp. | reverse complement strand
CGATACCAAACTCTATTTGCAATCATTGGCTGATATTTATCTAAAATCGAAATTTGATTTCCAAACTGACTGGGGGAAGCGTAGTGATATATTTTATAGCTATCTTTTTATTACAGTAGGCTTAATCGTATTATTCATTGCAGTTTTCAACTTTGTGAATTTGGCCACAGCCCGTTCAACGCAGCGAGGCAAAGAGGTAGGGGTGAGAAAAATGGTTGTCAATGCCTGAAAACGGTTGACCGTTTTATATCTTTTCCCTCCTAATATTTTGCTAGAAATACATCTAGATTCTGAGGCTTTGTTGGCTAAAATAAGGGGTTTTTCACCCCTTATTTTGATTTTGCTGTCAATGACTCTGTCATCTTCGGCTTTGTTGGCTATTTAAAGATAACAAATGTTTTTCATATTTATTTGGCGTCATATATTTTAAATTTTTATGAGGCTTTTCTTCATTATAAAGAGCTACCGAATGGTCAACTTCTTTCACTAAATCTGCAAGTGTTTCTATCTTTCTATAGATGAGATAGTTGTTTTTTATAACCCCATTTATTCTTTCAGCCTTTCCGTTTTCCCAAGCGTATTCGCACATACTATTTTTGAATTTATGTTTTTTTGTTAGTGCTAAAAACTCTTTATCAAAATACTGCCCGCCGCCATCAGAGTGAAAAATTATATCTTCTTTTACTTTATTGCCCTTGTTTTTTAGAGCCATTTTTAAAGCTGGCAAACTGGTATATTCTGTAAATAATCTACTCGAAACACTAAATCCTAAAATTCTTCTCGAAAAACAATCAAGGATGAATGTGATATAATAAAACACATTGCCAACTTTGTAATAAGTGATATCGCTGCTATATAATTGGTCAATATCGGTAAGTACCAAATCAATAGTTAAATTATCGAATTTTGTGACCCCAGTGCTGTCTGTAGTGCGTATATACTTAGTTTTTCGCTCAATTACAAAGCCTAAATCTTTGCAAATTTTCTCGAATTTATCTCTGCCAATCGTAACTGGATTTATCATATAATACATTGCTCTACAACTTATTGTAGGATGATCAACTCTTATTTCTCTAATAATTGGCACCAATAAAATGATTTCTTCCTCCTGCTTTAGGTATCGATTTATCATTTTATGGACCCCCTGTTTTGTCAAATCCAGTGCCTCATAAAAATAGTTGAGACTACCTGGTAGGACCTCTCGTTGAACCCAAAACCATCTTATTGCTTGGTCTCCAATTTTTTTTTAATATCAATATTATACTCCACTTCTGCTAGCTCAATAACCTTGTTTTGAAAATCAATTATTACTTGTTTTTGACCAACAATTCGTTCCAGTTCTGCAATTTTTTTCTGATACTCGATTAACTTTACAGTATCACTCTCGCTTTCAACAATAAGTCTTGCCCCTGCCATATAATTTATAGAATAAAGTTTAACCCACTTATATACATTGTTAATTCGAACATCATATTGTTCACTAATTTCGGCAATAGTAGTTATTTTTCGTTCAACTTCCTGTACTTTTTTCCTTTTAAATTCTTCACTAAAAGTTCGCATTCTCCGAACTTTTTCGGAATCTCTGAATTTTTGTCTTGTTGCCATTTTTGTTTGTTAAGTTAAAATTTTATCTTTACAAACGGTCAACCTATATCAGGAACTGACATCCTTATCTTCAGGCAACTCTACAAGTGGCGCTGGTGGTGGTGGAGGTGGTTATTTGGAAGCAGTGCTAAACGTTACGGCTGGTCATATGCTTAATATTATAGCTGGTGAAGGCGCTACAGAAGGCAATGCACTAACGTCTGGCACCAATAGTATTATTGGCTATCCTGATTTAGGTTATTCCATTTACGCCTATGGTGGAAACAATACAAGTGGCTTAGCATCAGCTATTTCGGCAGGCGAAGGAGGAGGCTTTAATTCCCCAGCCACATTAACTACTGCTATTGGTAAAAATGGAGAAGCTGGCAAGCCAACTACCATTAATATCTAATATTTTAACTCCACCTACAGCTACACCGATATTATCTGCACCAATACTGGAATTTATAGAATTGGAGCAAACAATATAGGTATTGCAGTCAATGGTGCCAAAGTGCTTGATATAGGTGCTAAAATCGCTGCCCATAAATTGGAATGTTCTGTGGACGATATTGATTATGCAGGTGGCAAATGGACGGTGCGAGGCACTGATAAATCCGTTGGTTTTGCCGATGTATCTCTCACGGCTTATGTCCCGCACAATTATCCCGCAGGTTTAGAGCCGGGTCTGGATTTTTCAGCGTTTTATGACCCGACCAATTTCACTTATCCATTTGGCTGTCACATAGCGGTTGTTGAAGTGGATATGGAGACGGGTAAAGTGAAATTATTGCGCATGGTGGCGGTTGATGATTTCGGAAATGTGATAAACCCGATGATTGTGGATGGTCAAGTACACGGTGGCTTGGCACAAGGCATAGGTCAGGCGATGCTTGAAGGCGTTATTTTTGACGAGGCGGGTAATGTTGCCAACGCGTCTTATATGGATTACACCATGCCACGGGCAGATGATTTCCCGATGTTTGAAACAGACCGCACCACGACACCTTGTCCGCACAACCCATTGGGTGTAAAAGGCGCAGGTGAAGCGGGAGCTATTGGTTCAACACCAGCGGTTGTGAATGCTGTTATGGATGCCCTTTCACACCTCGGCATCATAGATTTGGAAATGCCTTTGACATCGCAGAGCGTTTGGCGGGCTATTCAGAAACATACAGAGGGTTGTTCAGCATAAGGCAAGTTTTTTAGGTTAAAATGTTGAAAATGAAGGTTTTATTAAAA
>JANOPU010000199.1:0-4285 GCA_031422055.1 Ferruginibacter sp. | reverse complement strand
CTCATGTCTATAAACGCTTCATCAACAGAATATACTTCTATATTTTGTTTGCCAATGAGTATGCGTAAGGTTTCCATTACACGCCAGCTTAAATCGCCATACAAATTATAGTTGCTGGAAAAAACAGATACCCCATGTTTTTCAATTAGTGGTTTAGCCATAAAATAAGGCCCGGCCATTTCTACACCCAACTTTTTTGCTTCATCACTCCGGGATATGATACAGCCATCATTATTGCTCAGCACAATAACCGGTTTGTTGATGAGATGTGGTTTGAACAATCGTTCACACGAACAATAAAAATTATTACAATCTATGATTGCTTTCATAACGGATGAATGACATAAGTTACTACTCCCCATACATTAAAATCGCTGAATTCTGCCAGGTTAATGGTTTTGAACCGGTCGTTTTCCGGGATAAGAAATGCGGAAGTAAAATTTTTATGGAACCGTCTTACCAGCATTTCACCGTTTAATATTGCCACGATCACTTTTCCGCTAGTTAAATTTACAGAGCGGTCCACGATCAGTATATCGTTGTCAAAAATGCCTGAATTTTTCATGGCATCTCCTTTCATTTTAAAAAAATAAGTAGCAGCTTTATTTCGTATCAGTTGTTCATTCAGGTCAATACCACGTTCCATATAATCATCGGCCGCTGCACCAAAACCGGTGGCATTTGCGTGAGCTACATCCTGTTGTTTGAACTGTTTGGTTCCGTTGTATCCCGGGGTAAAAAAAATTTCTGTTTCCATGTAATTAAATTTTGTTTAACTAAATTATTTAGTAAATTTATGCTAAAATAATTGGTAAAAAAGTTTTTTACCTCAAAAATTATAATATGAAAAATATTGTCAACAGTATCCCGGGTTATAAAGTATATGAATATTTGCTGGTGCTCAATCCTCATGAGGAATTGCGCAATAAGATCATACAGGTGAAGCAGCAGTTTTTTGATGTTTATAAATCGCAGACAGCTTTGTATAGCAAACCGCATGTCACACTGGTCAATTTTGTTCAGTATGAAATGTTTGAAGAAAGGATTGTGAATCGCCTGCAAACAATTGCCATGGGTTTTCACCCGGTAAAAGTGGAGTTGAAAGATTATGGAAGTTTTCCATCGCATACGATCTATATAAATATAACATCCAAACTGCCGGTACAGGGATTGGTAAAGCAGGTTCGTACAGAAGTACAACGGCTGATGAAATTAAATGCAGATAACAAACCGCATTTTATCCTGGAACCGCATTTGACCATTGCAAGAAAATTACTTCCCTGGCAGTACGAAAAAGGCTGGTTGGAATACAGCCATAAACATTTTACCGGCAGGTTCATTGCCGATAGTATGTTGTTATTAAAACGACCTGTTGGAGAAATGAAATACCAGGTGGTAAAAAGATTTGAGTTTCAAAATTTACCGGTAACGACAAAACAAGGAGAATTATTCGTGTAAAAATAAATTTTGTAAAATGTATAATTCATTAACTGAAAGAGAAAATTGGCTGGCTGCTCAAATATTTGATATTGCAATTTGCATTCATAGATCAATGGGACCGGGATTATTGGAAAGTATATATGAGAAGTGCTTTTGCTACGAGTTGACAAACCGTGGTATTCCTTTTGAAAGACAAAAAACAGTCAAGCTACTGTATGACAAATTGGTTATTGATGAGGGCCTTAGAATTGATATACTCGTTGATAAATTGGTAGTGGTGGAATTGAAAGCACAGGAATATTATCATCCTGTATGGAAAGCGCAGGTATTAAGTTACCTCAAGCTTAGTAATAAGAGGCTGGGATATATCTTAAACTTTAATGTACCACTAATGAAAGAGGGTATTCAGCGAATGATACTTTAACTAAGCATTGAAACACAGCGACACAGCGTCACGAAGGAAAGAAGTTATGTTTTATTTCTTCTCTGTGCCCCCGTGTCTTTGTGCCTTTGTGTTTCAAAATTAATAATTCATCATATGCCATAAAAACTGAAACTAAGCATCGAAACACAGCGACACAGCGTCACGGAGTAAAAAACTGTGTTTGTTTTATTTCTTCTCTGTGCCCCTGTGTCTTTGTGCCTTTGTGTTTCAAAATTAATAATTCATAATAATAAATCATATGCCAGAAAAATTACAACAAGACCATCATAAGGTAAAAGCATCAACACAAGAAGATGCTGTTCAATATCGCCAGGGCCGTGGCGCCCAATTCAACACTAAAAATAAATTCATTAAAAATGAATCAACCAAAGAAAATGTTGAAGCCATCGATGATTGGGAAGAAAGCAATATTCCTACACAATACATTGAACAACGATCAAAGACCATTGTAAACAAAGTAGAAAGCCCGGATGTTGGCATGAGCTACAGTATGAACCCATATGCAGGATGTGAGCATGGTTGTATCTATTGTTATGCCCGAAATGTACATGAATACTGGGGTTACAGTGCAGGCCTTGATTTTGAACAAAAAATTCTGGTTAAGAAGAATGCACCACAACTGCTTCGTAAATTTTTAAAGCATCCTAAATGGGAATGTACACCCATTATGCTGAGCGGTAATACCGATTGTTATCAACCTGCAGAACAGCAATTCCGTTTAACCAGGGGTTTGCTGGAAGTATGTAATGAATTTAACCAACCCGTAGGGATACTAACAAAGAATTCATGGATATTAAAAGATAAAGATGTGTTGCAGGAAATGGCAAAAAAAGGAATTGTATCAGCCATGGTTTCCATAACATCATTTAATGAAGACCTTCGGCGTATCATGGAGCCACGAACCACCACTGCCATACAAAAGCTAAAAGTGATCAATGAATTGAGTAAAGCTGGTGTACGTATGGGAATCATGATGGGCCCCATGATCCCTGGATTGAATGAACACGAAATGCAACGTATCATGAAAGCAGCAGCTGACAATGGCGCCACATTCACAGCCTATACATTCATCCGGTTGAATGGAGCCATTAAATTCTTATTTCACGACTGGCTGTATAAAAATTTCCCCAATCATGCCGACAGGGTCTGGCACTTAATAGAACAAAGCCATGATGGTAAAGTAAACGATACCCGTTGGGGTGTGCGCATGCGTGGCGAAGGAAATATAGCGCAAATGGTAGCGCAGCAATATAAAAAGTATGGCAAGCTCTATAACATGAATGCAGAAGAGTGGAGCTTGAATACAAAATTGTTTAGAGTGCCGGGAGGACAGGGGAAGTTGTTTTGATGAAATGATTTCTTAATTTTATAAAGTAGAATTTCCATCCAACTAAAATCGACCCTTATGAATCAATTCGGAGGTAATTGGACCCAGCAAAAAATTGAAATGGTAGTTTCATATGTAAAAGCTTATTTAAAAATTATGCAAAAGCAAGCTTGGGCAAAAACAATGTATTTTGACGGCTTTGCAGGTTCTGGAATTATTGAAACAGATGAAAAAGAAGAAATAAAAAAGGGAACCGCTTTGCGAATCCTCGATATTGTAGAACCTTCACCATTTGACTTATATTATTTTGTAGAATTAGATAGTTTGCATAAAATGGAGCTTGAAAAAAGAATTCAAGAAAACTATTTTGGACGAAATGCTCATGTAGTTGAGGCTGACTGCAATGAGAAAATTATAAATATGGCAGATTTTTTAAAAAAGAACAAAAATTACAGAGCCTTAGTTTTTATCGATCCTTATGGTATGTCTATAAATTGGAGTTCAATATAATGTCTTAAAAATCTTGGAATTGATTTATGGATTTTAGTTCCTACTGGTATGGGAATCAATAGGCTTTTAAAAAAAGATGGTAAGATTTCTGATGCCTGGCTTGAGAAGTTAGAGAGGTTTTTAGGTTTATCAAAAGACCTTATTTTAAATCGTTTTTATAAGGAATCTAAACTGCTAACACTTTTCGGAGAAGAGACAACTATTGCAAAAGAGGAAAATGCAATTACTAAAGCAGGGGATTTATACCGAGAAAGATTGAGTTCTGTTTTTAAGTTTGTATCAGATCCATTTATTATGAAAAACTCTACAAATTCAATTATGTATCATTTCATGATGGCAACCAATAACCCTAGTGCTTTAAAAATCGCAAATGAAGTAATTAAACCAAAATACAAATTATAATGGCTCAATCTTCAATTAAATGGACCGAAATGACCTGGAACCCCACCACAGGGTGCAACAAGATCTCCGCGGGGTGCAAGTTCTGCTATGCAGAGGTTATGACACGCAGGCTCAAGGCCATGGGCGTAGAAAAGTACCAGAAGGGCTTCAAGATCGCGATG
>JANOPU010000198.1:0-2873 GCA_031422055.1 Ferruginibacter sp. | reverse complement strand
TTAATCTCTTCTGATGAAAATTCCGTAAATAACTTTAGTGATAATAGCAGGATAGCTGAAAAATATGATACCATAGGTTTAAAAAAACATCTGGAGTTATTGAAACCTGATTTAAAATATATTATTGAACTTGCATATTTTAAAGGCTTTACTCAAGAGGAAATTTCAAAAGAAACACAATTGCCATTGGGTACTGTAAAAACAAGGATGCGTACCGCTATTTTAGAATTAAGAAAAATATTACGATAAATAAAAGTGGATAGTAAAGATATCATATCATCAGGTATTTTAGAACTTTATGTTCTTGGCTTAACTTCTCCGGAAGAGAACGCAGATATTATGCGTTTAGCTAAACAACATCCCGAAGTTTCCGCAGAAATAGAAGCCATTCAATTAGCTATGGAAAGTTTTGCTACAGCTAATGCCATAACTCCCGATCCCGGAGTTAAAGAAAAGATATTTGAAAAAATTAATGAAGCAGAAGCATCTCCTTCATCTTCCAATCCAACCTCTTTGTCTTTTGTAAAACCTGCTCCGGTTTATTCGATTTCAAGAAAATGGCAGATGGTTGCTGCAGCCTCAATTGCAATAATGATGGTAAGTGCTGTTTTTAATTTTATTTATTTTAATAAATATTCAAAAGTAAAATCAAGTCTTGTTGAAACAAAACAACTTTTGGAAAAAGAGCAACAGCGAATCAATGAGATGAAAAATGACTGGGATATTGTAAGAGATCCGAACAGTTTATTGGTTTCTCTAAAAGGAATGGAAGCAAACCCGAATGCTACCGCCAAAATATTCTGGTTTCAACAAACCGGCGAAGTTATGATTGATGCCAGTAATTTACCCGATACTCCGGAAGGCATGCAATACCAGTTTTGGGCAATTGTGGATGGCCAGGCAATTAATGGTGGCATGATCATCACAAACGACAAAGGTAAAAAATACCGCATGCAAAAAATGAAGTCTTTTGGCAAGGCACAGGCTTTTGCAATCTCTTTAGAAAAAGCCGGAGGAAACGCTACTCCAACTGTGGTAGTGAGCATGGGTAAAATTATATGATACAGCAGCTTGGTTTTCTTTTTCAAGCCAGTAACTTTCCTGTTCATTATTTATTTTCGCAAATTGGATAGCATTTAGCTTTTTACTTTTATAAGAAATTCTCTTTTCTCAAAATATAGCAGTCATATTAATTACTATTCCAGCCATTGTTCTTATTTATATTACGCCGATGATCACCGGTTTTTAGATATCCATTATTTATATCATTATTTAGTATTCTCATAAATTCTTTTCATTTTCAATCCGACATGTTAAGTTTCCCGTAAGTAAGGTATCGTTAACTCAAAACTTAACTTAAAAAACTTAACTAAAATGAAACGTAAAAATCTTATGCTGACAACTATTGTTGCTGTAGCATTCATTATCGGAGGGATCATTTATGCGGCTGATCATGTCGATACACCGACAGTAACAAATCAACCAACCGACATTACTGATCTGTATGTATTTCGGGGTGCCGACCCGGCCAATTTGGTATTTGTAGCCAACAGCCAGGGCTTAACCAGCCCGGCAAATTCTGCAGCATTAAAATTTGATGCCAATACCGTATTGGAATTTAACATTGATAAAACCGGTGATAATATCGAGGACCTGGTAATTCAATGTAAATATGATGCAGCATCTAATAAAATGAAAATCTATGGCCCGGTTGCACCATCTGCTACTGGCAGTAAAAGTAAACTGGAAGGATTTGTAAATGCTGAAGTTGCTGTTACCACCTATGGTTCATCAGCAGTAACATCTACAGGATCATCAGGAATTAAAGTATTTGCCGGTCCAAGAGACGACCCATTCTTTTTTGATTTGAATCGTTTTAAAGCCATTCTGGCCGGCACAGCTACTGGCTTCTCAAATCCCGGTACAGATGCTTTTGCAGGTACCAATGTTTTAAGCATAGTAGTGGAAGTTCCAAAAATATTGATTGGTGCCACAGGTAATATTAATGTATGGTTAGAAACAAAAAAGAAAATATAAATTAACTCAACAATTAAAATTAAAAACAATGAAATCAACAATAAAATTACTTACAATTCTACTGAGTACTACACTGATTGCATTATCCTGTAAAAAAGATGACGCTACCCCTATACCTACTGTATATTATGAAATGCAGGATCAAATGGGAAGGCCGGCGATCAATACGGTTTTTAATGTATCAGCCGCAGATAAAGATGCGTTTAATGTAACAACGCCATCTGCTCAGGGAGCAGCTTTCCAGGCGAAATTTCAAGCAAGGCTTTTAGCCTTAAATCCAATGTATACAGTAAATGCATTAAGAGATGCATCAAATAATCCGATTTTTACCGCTTCAGTATTTTCAGGAGCACTTGCCACTGATGTATTGAATGTTTCTACTACAGGAGCAACAAAGTTTTTCACAACTACAACCGATTATCTAACAGGAAGAGGTTTGGCAGATGATGTTATTGATAACGAATTAACGTTGATCTTTGGTGGGCCAACCGGAGGAAGTAATCCCACTTTAACCAGTGACAATGTGAATGCAAATGATAAAACATTTTCTACAACATTCCCTTACCTGGCTAGTGCATGGTAAGATTTAATAAAATTAAAAAAAACGGCGAAATTTAAATTCGCCGTTTTTTTATTTCAATAATTAAATACTTTGCCAGTATTATCGATATGATACAATTAGTGTATTTATTAAGATTAAGCTTTCCATTGTAAATACACCTTAACTTAAATCTTTAAAGTTGTAGTTCATGTTTCACCTGTATTTACTTGAATTGCAAGGGATTTTGTAATTGTCTTTTATTCCCAAAACATCCTATCGGGATATTTATTTTTAT
>JANOPU010000197.1:0-35161 GCA_031422055.1 Ferruginibacter sp. | reverse complement strand
AATATCAGGTCAATTTAAAACAATTCAAAATGCAAATATATTTGCAGTACTTAGGTCTGTTATTGATACCACTATCAAAAATGGAAATAACGTTTTAAACGCTTTACATTTAATCGCTACTTTTGGAACTGAATAGTTACCAATATTTTATTGCCATGGAAATTGAAAAAAGGCTCGTTGATATTGATTATTATGCGTCAAAAGATCTTTATTTTGTTTATGGTTACACGGAGATATTTATATTATTTTCCTTGGCTTTTAAATAACCCCGCAATCAAAGTAAATACATTTTTTATTACAGCCTCATTTTCTACAGGTATTTGCAAATACGTTTGCCCAGTAGCTTCATCTTTTTTGGTGAAAGATTGCACAAAATTTTCTGTAGCTTTTGAATCGCTTAATACAGAGCTCAATTGTGAGAAGAAAGTAGAGGCTGTTTTAATTAAATCCTGCCCTACATCGGAAGCTTGTTTATTGAATATTTCATGTTGGGTATGTTCGGTCTCTTTTATAGGCGGCATTGTGTCATCGTCTTCATAAGTTGAAACCGTCACTTTTTCTTCTTCCGATTTTTTTATTGAAATTTCTTCTTCTTTTTCAATATTAACGGTTGGTGCTAGAATGTTTTCATTTGTAAACAAACCCTCAACCCCTTGCATAAATACATTAAACTTGCTATCGCCGATAAAAATATTTGATTCGCCATTGTCTAAAATACCTTCAGCTAAAGCGGTTTTAAATTTCAGTTTTCCAAGCATACTATGTTCAATAGTGTGTTGAGCAACAAAATTAATAATATTTACATTCCGTTTCTGGCCCTGTCTGTATATTCTGGCTATGCGTTGTTCTAATACAGCAGGATTCCATGGCAAATCCATGTTTAGCAGGTAGGAGCCGGCCTGTAAATTCAAACCCACACCTCCAGCATCTGTAGAAAGGAAAATGCGGCAGTTGATATCATTATTAAAACGCTCAAACAAATCTTTACGTTTATGGCTTGGTATAGTTCCGTTCAAATTTGCATAACCGATTTTTAGCCTATCTAATTCAATGGCAATAAGCCTGGTGAACCTTTCCCACTGACTAAAGATTACAATTTTTTCATCGCTTGTTGCAATAACTTCTTCCACGATATTAAAGAGCTCATCCAATTTCGTTTGGTGGTTGGTAACCTGGTCTATAATGTAAGTGCTGTTACACACCATCCTCATCATATTGAGTGAGATCATTAAACGCTGCCGGTCTTCTTCTTTTAAAAACCCTATTTTTCTCCACCGGGCAACAAGTTTCATCACAATTTCAGCATATTCATTGTGAATAATTTTTTGTTCATTGCTGATATCAATAAACAGGGTTTTATCAATACGGGCGGGGAGCTGAGTTAAGACCTGTTTTTTTGTTCGGCGTAGCATTATATGTTTAAGTCTCCCCTTTATTTCATTCAGGTTTTTATATCCAATTATTTTTCCAGTTTCATCCTTTTGTTCGTAGGCAGATGTGAAATTGTACAATGACCCAAGCAGCAATGGATCTACAAATTGTACCAACGAATATAATTCCTGAATTTTGTTTTCCAGTGGTGTACCGGTGAGTACCAGAGCGTATTTGCTTTGGAGTTTTTTTATTGATTGTGATACCCTCGTTTGCCAGTTTTTGATCCTTTGTGCCTCATCTAGGATAATTAAATCAGGCTGGTAATTATTAATTGATTCCAGGTCATTAACAGCCATATTGTAACTGGTTATTTTATATAAGCTGTTTTCCTGATTATATAAAAATTTCCTATTTATATAGTTGCCCTCAACCACTGTTGATTTTTCTGATGTAAATTTTTCTATTTCAGATTGCCATTGGTATTTTAGTGAAGTAGGGCAAATGATAAGTACTTTTTGCACCTGCATATGATCCTTCATTAATTGGGCCATAGCAACTGCTTGTATTGTCTTACCTAAACCCATATCATCTGCTAAAATACTCCTACCCATAGCGGCAGAAAACAACACCCCTTCTATTTGGTAGGGAAAAAGTTTTGCTTTGAGGCCTTTAACTATTGGTAGTTTTTTCTTTTTAATAAATGGGGCAAGCAATTGTTTACGATGGTTATTTTCACGCAAATTAATGATATGAGTAAGAGCGTCATCATAACATCGGAAACCCGGATTTATCTTAAATGACTTTTGTAACAACACATCAATTCCTTCAAATGCTTTTTCATGCAGGCTGCCATCTGCATTGCAATACTGGTTTTTTAAAAGAGTGTATTCATTTTTGTTTTCAGTTCCAATCCGCAATATTATTTTTTGTTGACCCCTGTATTCTTTGTAAATAGAGCTATATGTTGTGTTATAAGGTACCTTAAGTGCTTTACGAAAAGCCGCTTTTTTATTTATTTTCAGAAATACTGCTTCTATATGTTTACATGTGCCCAACTGGTTAGTTTTAAAATCGTAGCAGGAGCAATAATTCAGGCTATTGTCGGAGCTCCTCAATGCAACTTTATACATATTTTTCGTAACAGGGTTGTACACGCTATAATCACTGTAAACAAGCCCTTCGGCATTGTTACGAATGTTAAACTCTGATTTTTCTGCAATTTGTTTACGAAGAACGGTTTGCCACTCTTCAATTGACAAAGCTTCTGGTTTTTTTGTATTTGAGATTAAAGGGATTGCTTTGAATTTACCTTTAGCAGATTTCTTAATATGAGGGGGTAATTTTTTTTTAGTTGCCATCTTCTTTATTTGTATCAAAAGTATCACCACTTTTTTGTTATGAAAAACATATTTTAACACTAAACCCGAATAACTTCGAATATTATTTTCACAACTATCTTTCTAGCAATTTGAAGCCTTCACTAACTAATACCGCTTTCGTTCTTAGGATAAATGAATGGGTAATTTTAGTGGATATAAAACTTGTAGATCATCTTATTTCAAACCTAGCTGGTTTAAAATAGCTGCTTGGCAGAAGAGGTGTTAATATGAAGTTCTAATTATTATTTGTGGAGAAAAGCGGCGAAATGTCGAACCATTTTATGGAAGATTTTATCAGTATTGTTCATTTTTAGGGATTCAGAGGTAGAAAGACTCCAATACCGGCACAAACAACAATAAACAATATTTATTCACCCAAAACCCTCGTACATAAAGGGTATGCACACGAAAAAGGCCCGAATTTCTCCGAGCCTTTTTTGTGGTGTGGGGCGGGATTGAACCGCCGACACAAGGATTTTCAGTCCTTTGCTCTACCAACTGAGCTACCGCACCTTATTATATTCTCACTCATCAAACCAATCCCGATATCGTACCTCATCGGGACCAAGTTTTTCTAATACTCCTAATGTCGTATTGAAAAACTACGGCTGAGCTACCGCACCATCATACTTATTTGTATAATCCCCTTTCGGGGCAGCAAAAATAAGAAGTTTTTATCTAAGATGGAAGATTTATGATTGAATATTTATTAAACGTCAATCATTACAATGTATCCATGAGACTGTAGCAGGTGTCTAAACTTAATTACCATATTCACAAAGAAACTTGATTCGCATCAATTTCAGTTGCTCCCAATTAAAATTGCTGTCGGCAAGTTCTTCCTGTGCTACTTGTAAAGAAGAAGTCTCACAGCCTTTAAAATAATCAATGATCTCTTCTTGCTCATATTCATCAACCATGTCATTAATGGCATAGTTTAAATTAAGCTTTGTACCACTGGCTACGATGGTCTCCATTTCTTCCAGTAACTCCTCAATACGAAGGTCTTTTGTTTTGGCTATTGTTTCTAATGGTATTTTTTTATCTACATTTTGAATAATAAAGATCTTGTTATTGTTACGGTTTGCAACGCTTTTCATTACAAAATCATCGGGTCTTTCAATACCGTTTTCTTCCACATAGCCGGATATCAGGTCTAAAAAAGGTTTACCATACCTCATTGCCTTACCTTTACTTACCCCACTTATTTTTTCAAGTTCTGAAATTGAAGTTGGATACATGGTTGCCATATCTTCAAGAGAACTTTCTAAAAATATTACAAATGGAGGCAAGTTTTTTTCTTTTGCTACCCGTTTACGAACATCCTTTAATAACTCCAGTAATTTTTCATCAGCAGCACCCGAATCAACACCGGCTTCTTCACCATCTTCATCATCGGCATTTGCTTCTTCAAATAAATTATTCAATGCAATTTTAAAAGAGACTGGTTTTTTTAAAAAAGACTCTGATTTTTTGGTAAACTTCAATATGCCATATTCTACAATATCCTTATCCAATAATTCATTCAGCAACATTTGTCTTATCAAACTACTCCAGTAATGAGATTCTTTATCATTGCCACTGGCAAACACAGCAAGTTCTTCATGCCGGTACATTTTCACCTGTTGGGTTGCTTTTCCCAGTAGTATTTGAATAATATATTCAATAGTAAACTGTTCCCCCAATGCTTTAACCACTTTCAAAACAACAACAACATCTTCTTTTGCTTCAATTTTTTCTTTTGGATTTAAACAGTTGTCACAATGACCACAACTTTTTTTATCATCAAAGGGCTCCCCAAAATAATATAACAATGTTTTTCTACGGCAAATGCTGCTCTCTGCATAAGAAACCGTTTCGTTTATGAGTTGTGCGCCAACTTCTCTTTCGCTTAAAGGTTTATCTCTCATTAAGTGTTCAAGCTTGGCAACATCTTTGTGAGAATAATACAAAATACATTTTCCTTCCATACCATCTCTTCCTGCTCTTCCGGTTTCCTGATAATAATTTTCAATCGATTTAGGAATATTATAATGAATTACAAACCGAACGTCTGGTTTATCAATACCCATCCCAAAAGCAATGGTAGCAACAATTACATGCACATCCTCATTTAAAAATTGGTCCTGCCTGTCAGACCGTAACTTGGCATCAAGCCCGGCATGGTATGCCACTGCTTTTATTCCATTTGCTACAAGCATTTTTGCAAGTTCCTCAGTTGTCTTGCGATTAAGTGTATATATAATTCCACTTTTATTTTTATGAAGTTGAATAAAACGTACAATGCTTTTATTTGTCTGCTCCAGATTTACTTTCGGTTGAATTTCATAATATAAATTGGGGCGGTTAAAAGAAGAAATAAATACAGCAGGTTTGCGAAGGCCCAGATTTTTTAATATATCACTTTGTACTTTTGGAGTAGCCGTTGCCGTTAAACCAATAATTGGAACATTAGGGTTAATCTGGTCCGTTACCTCTTTCAGGCGACGGTATTCCGGCCTGAAATCATGACCCCATTCCGAGATACAATGTGCTTCATCTACTGCAAAAAATGAAATATTCAGGGACTTAAAAAATTCAATATTATCTTCTTTAGTAAGTGTTTCGGGGGCAACGTAAAGCATTTTTGTTTTTCCGGAAACCAGATCGTCTTTTACTACTTTCTGCTGACCCTTGTTGAGAGAACTATTTAAAAAATGTGCCACATCATCTTTACTACTATAGCTTCTTACCAGGTCAACCTGGTTTTTCATTAATGCAATTAAAGGAGAAACAATAATAGCTACCCCTTCGCTTATCATTGCGGGTAATTGATAACAAAGACTTTTACCCCCACCCGTAGGCATGATAACAAAAATATCTCTTCCGCTTAATAGTGTTGATATGATCTCTTCCTGAGGCCCCTTAAATCCATCAAAGCCGAATTGTTGTTGCAATTGAGTAGCAAGGCCTTCTAAATTCTGGATGTCAAATTTTTTTATAGCGGTGGTTTTTCCCTTACCGGATTTTGATTTTACTGTTGCCATAACTTTTTTCTCTCTTTCACATTTTAGTATGAATCAATATTGTTGATGATTGTTTTTATAAAAGGGCAGTGAAGTTAATTCAATAGTACCGCAAAAACAAACAAACACAGAGCCCTTCTATATTTTAACTTAGGTTTAATCGCCTATTAAGATAACAAATATTTGGTAAGCATTCTAAATATTTTGTAAATAACTATATACCTGCGCAAACCCTTTTCTTTGCATTATGCCTTATTTAAAGTAGGTTTGCGGCTGCAAAATGAACAGCGACATAATAATACCGGTTGCACTTCGCACAATACAACTACAAGCCGCTTCTATAAGTGGTCTGGAGGTTTTTATCAACAAAGATTTTGAAAAGGCAGTTAAGCAGATCGCATACTGTAAGGGAAGGCTTGTTGTAAGCGGAATTGGTAAAAGCGCTATCATCGCTCAAAAAATAGTAGCAACCCTAAACAGTACAGGAACAGCCTCTCTTTTTATGCATGCAGCGGATGCTATACATGGCGACCTGGGAATGATTCAAAGGGAAGATATTATTCTGCTGATTAGTAAAAGCGGGGATAGCCCTGAAATTAAAGTATTGCTTCCGCTCATCAAAAATTTTGGAAATACACTAATAGGAATGGCTGGTAATATTCATTCTTATTTGGCAAATCATTGTGATATCTTATTAAATACAACCGTAGAAAAAGAAGCTTGTCCAAATAATCTCGCTCCAACAACCAGCACCACTGCACAAATGGTAATGGGCGACGCTTTGGCAGTGTGCCTGATGGAAATGAAAGGCTTCAATAGCGATGATTTTGCAAAGTTTCATCCCGGAGGCACTTTAGGTAAAAAATTATACTTACGCGTTTCAGACCTGATACTGCATAATCAAAAACCAATAGTTAAACCTGATATGCCGGTAAAAGACGTTATTGTTGAAATTTCAGGGAAGAGGCTTGGTGCTACCGCAGTAATAAATGGCGAAAATAAAGTTGTGGGTATCATTACAGATGGTGATATCAGGCGGATGTTGGAAAATAACGATGCAGTAAATACGTTAAAAGCAAAAGATATTATGAATAGTACCCCTAAATTGATCAGCTCTGATTCTCTTGCTGCAGAAGCTTTTGAAACAATGAGAGATAAAAACATCAGCCAGTTAATCGTAATGGATAATGAAACGTATGCTGGTATTGTTCACCTGCACGATATTGTTCGGGAAGGGATCATTTAATAATCAGGAAAAAATAAACAAATAACAGGCAAATTGATATGAATAAAAACCACTACGTAGCAATAATGGCTGGAGGCATAGGGAGCAGGTTTTGGCCCATGAGCCGTGCAGATTACCCCAAACAGTTTCTTGATATTTTAAACACAGGACGAACGCTTATACAAGCAACATTTGACAGGTTTATTCAGTTCATACCTGTAGAAAATATTTATATCGTTACAGCAGATAGCTATAAAGAAATTGTTCAAAAACAATTACCCGAGTTGGCAGAAGCAAACATATTGTGTGAGCCATCCAGAAAAAATACAGCCCCATGTATTGCATACATTTCTTACAAGCTTCATAAAATCAACATAAATGCAAGTTTGATTTGCGCCCCGGCTGATCATTTAATAACGGATAAAGAGGCGTTTAAAAAAACCTGTTTGGACGCACTGCATTTTACTTCACATATAAAAGCATTGCTAACACTTGGAATAAAACCAACAAATCCTAATACGGGATATGGATACATACAATATGAACAGTTATCTGTAAGCGAAAATATTTATAAAGTAAAAACGTTTACCGAAAAACCCGACCGGGAATTAGCAAAGACATTCGTAGCCAGCGGCGATTTTTTATGGAATGCAGGTATTTTTGTGTGGCAGGTAAAAAATATTATTAAGGCATTTGAAAAACTATTGCCTGAAATGCACGAAGTTTTTGATAACGAAAAAGCAAATTTTAATACAAAAAACGAAAACGAAGCCATTGAGCGGATTTATCCTCAATGTATTAATATTTCTATTGATTATGGAATCATGGAAAAAGCAGAAAACGTTTATGTGATCCCTTCATCTTTTGGTTGGAGTGACCTGGGAACCTGGGCAAGTGCATATGAAACCATTGAAAAAGATTATCTCGATAATGCTGTGGCAGGTAACAATGTCGTTATTATAGACGCCACTAAAAATATGGTACATGTTAATAACAATAAACTTGTTTTATTGCAGGGGCTAGAAGATTTTGTGGTTGTGGATACAAAAGATGTTTTGATGATTTGTAAAAAAGATAGAGAACAGGAAATAAAAGAATATGTAGCTGAAATTAAACGCAGTAAAGGAGATAAGTATCTGTAGTGGAAAATAATTTTTCATGATTTCCCCGTGCAATTTTATTTTCCTTCAACAAACATATTCATTAAATGAATTCTTTTTCATGGAAAGTAGTTGTATTTTTAACCACAGCACTTCAAAATGATAATTAAAACATTATTGATTGTAGCAGCCATCGTTTTGGCTTTGCCAAACTTTATTGATACTGACATTAACGAAAAATCTACTTACAATCAGTTAGAAAGATTTCATCCTGCACTTACTTCAATCAACTCTATTGATCAGTTGGAATATTACATAGACACAGCCGCGGTTTCAAAAAACATTGTAGATAAATCACCGGAGTATATCTTGTTGATAGCATATGTGATTTCGTGTCGTTTTTACCATGGATTCTCTCATTGGAACCTAAACGAAAACTGGATAGCTGCAGTTGGGGAAAAAATTACCGGCATTGGTTTGTCTTGTAAAGTACAACCCGAAAAAATCATGTTACACCCAAACGCAGCCTGTTCACAACAAGCTTTGGTAATGATGGAAATTTTGCGAAGGAAGAAAATAGCATATAGAAAAGTAGGGTTTCCGCATCATTATGCTTTGGAAGTAAAAAGCAAGGAGAAATGGTATTATTTTGACCCTAATATGGAGCCTTATATGAATTTAAATCAACGGCTACATGAAAACTGGAAACAAAGTAACGATAGCTTGAAAAAATATTATGACAGCACCAAACATAAAGATTTAGCCTATCAATTTGGAAATGGTATTATAGCAGAATTTGGACCAATAAATGAAATACCTGCAAAAAGACTTAGTTTATTTCAAAATGTTACAACTGTATTATCAAAAACATTGTGGTGCATCCCTGTGTTATTTTTATTTATTAGAAAGCGCCGCCTGAAAATACAGCTTGCAAGCCCTGACATAGTAGCCTAGTTCTCATAAAATCAAAACCCTTTTTTTCTGCTTAATTGTTATTTTTGAAAAAGTAATTAACTAAAAAAATTTTCATTGTCAACATTTATTGAAAGCAAACTACCATCAGTAGGTACAACAATATTTACCATAATGAGCTCGCTGGCAGCAAAACATCAGGCTGTAAATCTTGGGCAGGGGTTTCCGGATTTTTCAATGAACGAAAAACTTATTTCGCTCGTAAACAAGGCTATGCTGGATGGGCATAACCAATATGTACACATGTGTGGGTTGCCTGCATTGCGTGATGCGCTTGCTGAAAAATGCAATACACTTTATGCCGCTGCAATCAGCCCCGAAACAGATATTACCATAACCCCCGGCGGCACGTATGCCATTTATACCGCACTAACAACAATTCTTCAACCGGGAGATGAGGTTATTTTATTTGAACCGGCTTACGACAGTTACATCCCTAATATAGAAATCAATGGGGCAAAAGCTATTCCGGTGTCATTAACTTTCCCTGGCTATCAAATAAACTGGGAAGAAGTAAAAACGAAAGTAACGGCAAAAACAAAAGCCATTATTATTAATACACCTCATAACCCAACGGGTAGTGTATTTGGAGAAAATGATATTTTACAACTTCGCAGTATTGTTAAGGATACGGGTATCATAATCATAAGCGATGAGGTATATGAGCATCTGATCTTTGATGATAAGCCACATCTTTCCATGCTTCGTTATCCGGATCTGGCTGCCAGAAGTTTTGTTTGTTTTTCTTTTGGAAAAGTATATCATTGCACCGGATGGAAACTTGGTTATTGTATAGCGCCGGATGCGCTTATGAAAGAATTTAGAAAAGTGCATCAGTTCAACAGCTTTACCTGCAACAGTTCCGTGCAGTTTGCCCTGGCTGATTTTTTAAAAGACAAGGAACAATATTTAAATCTTGGAAAATTTTTACAACAGAAAAGAGATTTCTTTGGTCGTTGTATGGCGCAAACAAAATTTGTTTCTTTGCCATCTTATGGAAGTTATTTTCAATTATACAGCTATAAAGAAATGAGTGACGAGTCTGAGAATGATTTTGCAGTAAGGCTTACAAAAGAAGCCGGAGTTGCCACCATTCCGGTTTCAGCATTTTATAAAAATGCAATAGACAACAAAGTGTTGCGTTTTTGTTTTGCAAAAAAGGAATCAACTTTGGAAGAAGCCGTAAACAGGCTGTTGAGAATACATTAATTGTTATACAGCAAACTGTATTAAGTGATGATCGAGGTGTTTATACATACTCTTGCCCCATTGTTCTGGTGTAAATTTCCCAAAAAAAGGATGAGGATATTTACTGATACCCTCCAAACCTGACAGGTAAAATTTATTAACAAGATCAAGCAATTCCTTTTTTTCAATTTGGAAATTACGTTCCTCCTTTATTAAAAAGTTTGGAGCAGTAGGAAGATTTTTTTTCCAGGGTTCTTCATTATATAATTTTGATTTTATTACCCAACCTAATAAACGCCCTAAAAATATGCGGGGGATTTCTTTTTCACTTAAGGGAACTTTAAAAGCCTCTTTGCAATGGGCAAGCATTTGAGCAACATTCATTTTCCCCCATTGTGCTTTTGATTCCGGGGTAAGTGTATTGATTCTGTCAACGATGTTATTATAAACAGATAAATCGAAAAGAGATTGCATAATAATTAATTTAAAAAGAAAATGTTTTTTGTTTTTACATATTATTTCCGCTTTCTTTTGAAAGACGAAATGTATAGGGCATCAGTTGTTTTCAACATTATACGCAGGAAGAGATTCGCTTTCATATAAACAATCCTGGCATTGATAAATTTTATCAGGCGCAATAGCGTAGCTGGAAAATAACCAGGTGAGTATAGCGGTAATGAAATTTCCTGCTCCCGGCTTTGAAATTTGTGAAAAATTATTCCCGTTACAATTGGGACATTTTAGCGTTTTTAAATATGCTACCTCAAACTGATCAAGTAATATGGTAGCTTTTTTAGCATCCATTTCATTTACGATCAATTTAATTCCGCCAATCGCATTACTTAATATGGGATCTATTGTAACGGTATACTCATCTTTTAAATAACAGCTAATACCCTCATCACGTAATCTACCTAAAATAATATTTGCACTAAAATAATTATCAAATGTCTTTATTGTAATCATTTCCATATGCTAAAGATATTAATAAAAAACCCTCTGCATATGCGAAGGGTTTATGTTTACCGGATATGTAATACCATCTTGATTTAATATGTAGTACAAAGGACTACGTATTAAATCTTAGATGGTATTATGCCGATAGGAAAAAACATTGGACTAAATATTAGTATAATCGGTATAAATTTTAAAATCAAGGTTCTTTAGCGTCCAGTATAATGGGAGTATTTCCTTTTCCCATTACGATCACTTTTGCATTGGAACTGAGTGCCAGTTCTTTCATGGCCTTAATTTGTTCATATTGTAATTGCTGGCTGGTAAGCCCGGTATTAATGATACGTTGATAGTCTGCAATACCCTGTGCCTCTACTCTTTTACGCTCTGCCTCCTGTTTTTCTTTTAGCAAAACAAATTCCATTTTTTTTGCATCCTGCTCAGCATTTATTTTTGATTCAATGGAGGCTTTTACAGAATTAGGCAGGGTAATATTTCTTACCAGTAACTGTTCAAGCATCAGGCCACGTTTTACAAAATCATCTTCAATGCTTTTATAGATGCGCTGTTGAAACTCATCCCGTTTGTTTCCAAAAAGATCTACAGCCTGGTAATACACAGCATTGTCTCTTATTTTAGTACGGGTTATCGGGCGAACGATCTTATCACGAAAATCATCACCCGTTTCTCTTAATAATTTCGGGGCATTTGTAGAAACCACTTTGTAAAGTACCGTAAGGTCAATAGTAACTTCCAGGCCATCACTCGTCAAAACGCGGATAGCATCATCACCCTGTTTATGCCCTTCATCATTTACGCCACTCATGGTATAATTCTGAGTTTTTACATCAATTTTTTGTATTTCCAGTAAAGGATTAACAAAATGAAGGCCACTTCCAAGTACATCATTTTGGATATTACCGAATAATATTTTTATACCAATTTCTCCCGGATTAATTTGTACTGCTGAAGAGGAAATGATCCCAAGACCGATAAAAGCAATGCCGATCAGGCGCCCGATGTTTTTAAATTTAGCCAGCGCTGCATAATTTTTTAAAACGGTAGCAGATAAAATTAATACAAGAATTCCAAGAATTATTAAAAACATAACAAACAGATTTAGTTATGCAATATCAATAAAACCTTTTATAACCCGCAAAAGAGGTTTTAAACAAATTATGAAGAATGTATTTCCGGGTTTATTTTAAAGATTCACAATTCTACATTTCAGCAATTTCATCAGATTCAAAAATCTGTAATCCGTTTTTTTCAAAATTCATTGCAATGATCATTGCTTTTGCAACTTGTTTTGCATCAATAGCTTTGTATTTTTTGGGAATTGCAAAAGAAAAGGTGGTCATAAAAAATGTTGCGATCTTTTCTCCCAAACGGAATTCATATCGCTGACCGAGCAACAAAGATGGCCTGAAAATAAAACAGGCCCCATACCCAGTTTGGCTTACCGTTTCTTCAACCATTCCTTTTACCTTATTATAAAACACAGTAGAATTTTTGTTGGCACCCATTGCAGAGATCATTGCAAATCTTTTTATGCCGTTTTCAAAACCAATACGGGCAATCAAAGAAACATATTCATAATCTACTTTATAAAAAGCGTTTTTCGAACCAGCGGTTTTGATTGTTGTACCCATGCAACAGAATATCTCATCTGCAACTACAACAGATCTGTTAGGGTAATCAAAATTGAAAGCGATCTGCTCCAACTTTTCGTGTTTCAGATCAATGGGTTTTCTTAGCAGTAATATTAATTTTGAATAACGCGTATCTGTCAGCAATAATTCTATCAATTGCTTTCCTGTCATCCCCGTGCCACCAACTATGAGCGCTGTTTTCATTTAAAATAAACTTGTTGAGGCTGTTTTGTAGAATGACTGAGTAAAACCTACATTTATTTTTTCAAGATATGAACATTTAAAATAAGAAGAGGAGTAATTAATTTTACCCTATTTAAGTTTCTTTAATCTGGAATCTTAAGCGGGCATTAACTTGAATTTCATATTGTTCATCTCCAAAACTAAATTAACATCCAATGTATCATAATCTTCAAAAAAATGACGTAGCAGCGAGGCAATGACATGTCTTTTTTATCTCATC
This sequence comes from Ferruginibacter sp., assembly GCA_031422055.1. Taxonomy (GTDB): domain Bacteria; phylum Bacteroidota; class Bacteroidia; order Chitinophagales; family Chitinophagaceae; genus Ferruginibacter. Next base: position 21,849 of record JANOPU010000197.1, on the reverse strand, counting down.
TCAAAATACTAATCGCTTTAACAATAGCGAAAGCCATTATTAATCCGGATGATAAAAAACGGGGAATGGCCATTATTTTCAAATCAAACAATAAATCGCAATCAATTTAAAGATTCCAACAAAAGGGAAAATTAGCCGAAAGGCATTCTTTTATATTCAAATATCTAAATTTTTCAAATATTAAAGGTTAAAACTCGGGTATGTAAAATATTTTTTTGATACAAAAGAATAAACCAGCCTAAAAAATTCTTTTTATTATCAAAATCTGCGTATCATTGCATTGGAAAAGGTTGGGAAGATTATCCTAAGTCATATTCCTTCAGTTATTCAACCACTTCCATCATCATAATTTCAACTTCAATTTTATAGAACTTAAGAGCGAATTTTTTTGAAAAACGCATTTTCTCATATTTTATGTATAATATATCGCAACTGAACGACCTGCTCGTTCCGGAACTGCTTGATATAGCAGAACAGTTTAGCATACCGAATTCAAAAAAGATGAACAAACAGGATTTAATTGAAAATATCCTGAACAAACAATCTATTATGGCAGAAGAAAAGAAAAACCCGGAAGGCGAAAAGCCCAAACGTAAACGCATTATTAAAGGAGCGGAAGATAATGACCCAGTCTCCCCTGCAAAAGAAGAATCTCACAAAAAGGATGCAGTAGCTCATAAACCCAAAAAAGCTGAGCCGGAAAAAAAGCCGGTAAAAAAACCAATAATTGAATCAATTGAAGAGGAGGATGAAGAAGATCTACAGCCACTGACAAACGAGAATAGCAGTGTTCCTGCAGCAATAGCTCAAATGCTACAGGAAGAAGATATCCAACAGCCGGAAGTAAATATGGAAGAACCTGAAAGACAGGGCAGAGAAAATAAACCATTTCAACAGCGCAGGGAACAACCTGCATTTAATATAGAATTTGACGGAGTGGTATTGGGAGAAGGGGTGCTTGAAATGATGCCGGACGGATATGGATTTTTACGCAGCAGCGATTATAATTATCTGTCATCTCCGGATGATATTTATGTTTCGCCTTCACAAATAAAATTATTTGGTTTAAAAACAGGCGATACGGTTTATGGTTCTGTACGTCCACCTAAAGAAGGTGAAAAATATTTTGCTTTATTAAAGGTTGAAACAATAAACGGAAAAAGCCCGGAAGAGGTAAGAGACCGGGTGCCATTTGATTATTTAACCCCGCTTTTCCCTTTCGAAAAACTGGAGCTTACAACAAAATCAGATAATTACAGTACCAGGATCATGGACCTTTTTACTCCCATCGGAAAAGGCCAGCGTGGATTAATAGTAGCACAGCCAAAAACCGGTAAGACCATGTTGTTAAAAGAACTGGCAAATGCTATAGCAGAAAATCACCCGGAATGTTACCTGATGGTTGTATTGGTAGATGAAAGACCGGAAGAGGTTACTGATATGGAACGTAGTGTTAAAGCTGAAGTTATTGCTTCAACTTTTGACGAACCGGCTGAGAAACATGTAAGGGTTAGTACCATGGCTTTGCAAAAAGCAAAACGCCTGGTAGAATGTGGCCATGATGTTGTTATTTTATTAGATTCTATTACCCGTTTAGCCAGGGCTCATAATACAGTTGCTCCTTCATCAGGAAAAGTATTATCGGGCGGTGTAGAAGCAAACGCTATGCAAAAACCAAAACAGTTTTTTGGTGCGGCACGTAAAATTGAAAACGGCGGATCGCTTACGATCATTGCAACCGCTTTAGTAGATACCGGAAGTAAAATGGACGAGGTGATCTTTGAAGAATTCAAAGGAACGGGTAATATGGAATTGCAGTTAGAAAGAAAGCTTTCAAACAGGCGTATTTATCCTGCTATTGATATCGTTTCCTCTTCAACCCGCCGCGATGACCTTTTGCTAGACAAAGACACCTTCCAGCGTATGTGGGTATTACGTAAACATATGGCGGATATGAACCCGGAAGAAGCATTAAATACACTTTTAAAAAATATGCGTGGAACAAAAGACAATGCAGAATTTTTAACAAGCATGAATGGTTAAAATAAAAAAAAGAATATTCATATAACCGTTAAGCAATTAACGGTTTTTTTATACCCGTTAACATAAAGAATAAAATCTCTTTCTACTAGATATTTCAGAGGACTGTTCTTTATGTAACTTCGTGAACACAGATTGAATATGGCCATACAAGAAATATCAACTGATCAACTGTTGCTTCTTTCAGAAAAATATCCGGTTTTGGATGTTCGTAGCCCGGGGGAGTATCTTCATGCTCATATACCTGGAGCATATAATTTACCATTATTTACTGATGAAGAAAGGAAAATAATAGGCACTTCATATAAACAGGAAAGCAGGGAAAAAGCTATAAAATTCGGACTAGATTTTTTTGGGGTTAAGATGCGGGGAATGATTGAAGAAGTGGAGAAGATATTGCAGCGTTTTGAACCCATTAAATCCACAAACCCGGAAATTTTTATAACAAACCCGGACTCTTACGAAAAAAACTCAAACGCCGTGATCGTACATTGTTGGAGGGGCGGTATGCGAAGTGCTTCAGTTGCTTGGTTATTAAATTTCTATGGATTTGATGTCTATCTGCTGCAAGGGGGATATAAAATATACCGGAACTGGGTTCTTAAACAATTCGAAAACAAATACGATTGCAATATTATTGGTGGTTATACCGGTAGCGGTAAAACGGAATTATTACATGGGCTTCAAAAAAAAGGCCATCCAATTATTGACCTGGAAGGATTGGCTAATCATAAAGGATCTGCATTTGGTGCTTTGGGACAGCCACCGCAGCCCAAACAGGAAATGTTTGAAAATCTTTTAGCCGAAAAGCTAAACAAATACAGCGAAAAGACTTTTTGGCTTGAAGATGAAAGTCAGCGAATTGGTGCTTTAAATATTCCGCATGGTTTTTGGAATACCATGCGTACCAAACTTGTTTTTTTTATAGAAATTCCTTTTGAACAAAGGCTGGAATACATTACATCAGGATACGGGGCGTTGGAGAAAGAGGATTTAATAAACGCCATTGTAAGAATAAAAAAGCGGTTGGGCCCAATGGAAACAAAAATGGCTATTGGATCTTTAATTGAAGATAATGTGAAAGAGTGTTTCAGGGTATTATTATATTACTATGATAAAACATACATAAAAGGTTTACAAAACAGGGGAAATCTTTCTGTTTTATTAAATAAAATAGACTGTTCAAACGTTGATGCTATAGTCAATACCGAAAAAATAATTTCATGCGTTACAGTAAATACCTGATCATACTTTTTGTTGCTTTAATACCTGCAAAATCATTTGCACAAAAAGCTTCCCCAACCGACATTGATATTACCGGGCTTTGGAAGGGAACTTTGTATAACGATACTACAAAAAAATACTACCGTTACGAGATCGGCATCAGTGAAGAAAAAGGAAAACTAACAGGGTTTTCACACACTTTTTTTTTAGTTGATAACAAAGAATTTTATGGAGTGAAGAAAATTAAAGTCAGGAAAAAAGAGGGCAAGATCATTATTGAAGATGCAGGATTAATTGCAAACAACTATCCCGAATCACCGGCAAAAGGAGTAAGACAATTAAATATTCTTACTCTCGAGATCAAAGACAGTGTGATGTTTCTGGCAGGGCCTTTTACAACAAACCGTACAAAAGAGTATAGTTCGCTAACAGGAAGCGTTAGCCTGCAAAGGAAAAATGATTTCTGGCAATCAGCATTGGTGCCTCACTTGCAGGAGCTTGGGATTTCAGAAAAATTATCTTTTGTAAAAAAGGAAAATGATCTGGCAAAAGAAGAAGAAACCAGGAGAATAGCCCAAAAAGAAATAGCGGCAAATAATATTTTAACTGAAACAAAAAAGAATAAATCAAGCACCGATACTTCTGATAGAAAAGAAGAAATAAAAAATATTTCAAAAAAGGAAGCTCCTTCAAAAGGAAATGTCTCTACTCCACCCAAAACATTACCTTCCAAAGAAATAAAGCCGAAAGAAATTAAACCAATTACCCCGGCGGCTGAAGTAGCAAACAGAGAGAATGTTGTTCAGCAAACAGTTTATTTTACATCAGATAGTTTACAACTTACGTTGTATGATAATGGAGAAGTAGATGGGGATACCGTTAGTGTATTAATGAATGGTAATATCATTATTGCTAAAGAGGGTCTCAGTACCAATGCTGTTAAAAAAACAATTTATGCAAGCAGGGATACAGATAGTATTCAATTAGTCATGTATGCAGAAAACCTTGGTTCTATTGCGCCAAATACCGGCTTGTTGGTAGTACACGACGGAAAAAATATTTATGAGATCCGTTTTAGCGGTGATCTGAAAAAGAATGCATCTATTATTTTACGAAGAAGAAAAATTAAATGAAATGTCAGAAACAGTGAAGTTGACACAATATTCTCATGGTGCCGGATGTGGTTGTAAAATAGCGCCCAAAATTTTAGAAGAGATATTGCAAAGCAGTGTTCAATATCCGGTTGAAAAGAATCTATTGGTTGGCAACAGCAGTAAAGATGATGCAGCTGTTTTTGATCTGGGAAACGGGATGGCGCTTATATCAACTACCGATTTTTTTATGCCTATTGTAGATGATGCTTTTGATTTCGGAAGAATTGCTTCTGCAAATGCTATCAGTGATGTGTATGCTATGGGAGGAAAGCCAGTAATGGCAATAGCAATACTGGGGTGGCCGGTAGACAAAATTCCTGTAGCACTTGCCCAACAAGTGCTGGAAGGTGCCAGGGCCATTTGTTCAACCGCAGGCATTCCTTTGGCAGGGGGCCATAGTATTGATACAACAGAACCAATGTTTGGGCTTGCGGTCACCGGGACAATTCAAATTGAACATTTAAAACAAAATAATACTGCAGAAGAAAATGATCATATCTTTTTGACTAAACCTGTTGGGGTAGGTATTTTATCTACTGCACAAAAAAGAGGCTTGTTGAAAGAAGAACACCTGAATGTGATGATCGATCAAATGGCAACATTGAATAAACATGGAGAAGCCCTGGGTAAAATGAAAGCGGTTACCTCAATGACCGATGTTACAGGTTTTGGATTGCTCGGACACCTGATAGAAATGGCAGAGGGAGCAAACCTTTCTGCAGAATTATTTTACACCCGGATCCCTGTAATTGAAGGGGCTAAAGAATATCTCTTACAACGCATAGTGCCTGATGCAACTTACCGAAACTGGAACAGTTACAGCAGTAAAGTTGGATTTGAAAAAGGCGTAAATGTAATGGAGGCATTTAATCTTTTACCGGACCCGCAAACCAACGGAGGATTATTGTTCAGTGTAAAAGAAACGGAAGTTACTGAAGTAATAAAATTATTAAAAGAAGTTGGCCTGGAAGATTTTACCATACCGATCGGAAGGTTTATTAAAAGAGCCGATAAAATTATCCAGGTAAATATTGGATCATAAATAACACCGGGCAGATTCAATCATGTTTTAAAAGCGTAGCCGGATCTTTTTATAAATTAATTAAACTAACGCATCAATTTTTTCAGAAAGCTTCTTGTCTTTATCAGTAACGATATCTCCTGCATCATGCGTACTCAGCCATATCTCTACAGTATTATATACATTGGTCCACAAGGGATGATGGTCCATTTTTTCTGCTGCAAGCGCAACTCTTGTCATAAAAGAAAACGCTTCGGAAAAATTATTAAATTCGAATTTGCGGTATAATTTATTGTTTACTTCTTTCCACATATTAAAGAGTTTTTTATCAATACTTTTCTGATTTCTTACAAAATCAGGTGTTGTTTGTTTTTTATTTTTTCATGAGTCATTTCATTGACCAGTTGTACGCCCGGTAAAGATTTTATCGATTGCTGTAGTGTATATAACTCTTCCTCTTCCATCTCTTCTCCTTTTACCAGCCATAAAAAATCAAGGTGTTTAAATTCCGGTAAAAGATATTCTCCGTCATATTGATTATTGTATAGATAATGAACCATGGTACATGCCGGAACTTCGTATTCATAGATCGAAAAAAAATAATTTCTTTCCTTTTTTTTCAGTTGTATTTCCAGATTATTATTTATTCTGAATTTGAATCCAAGGATTTGATTGATATGCCAGCTAAACTGATAATCTTTTACCGGAGCCACAATACCAAGTAGCCTTGTACATTCAAAAAACTCCTGTACCAGTGTTTCGTTATCAATTTTTAATTTCATTTAATACTGATTTGTATCCTGTTGTTTTAAAATATTATATCCAACACAAGCTCTTCTTTGCCACGCATTAGTTTAACCCTGGTTGCATCTCCTTTATTAAATTTGCTTAGGGTCTCCATATAAGTCTGTACATCATTGAATTTATTTTCTCCCAACTGAAAAAGAACATCACCGGTTTTAATGCCTGCCTTTTCTGCAGGCTTTCCGGCACTTACACCATCAACGTGAACTCCGTTGCCACTATAGGTATAGTCGGGCATGATACCAAGGCTAACTTTGAAACTGCTTTTACCGGAAGAGGCAAATTCTCTGGTTTTTGTAAAAGCAATCCGATCCTGATTGTTTGAAGTTTTTATGATATTAAAAATGTATTTAATTATTTGTAATTCCCCCGATAAATTTATTTTATCTGCATCATCTTCCGGCTTATGATAATCCATGTGTGTTCCCGTGAAAAAGAATAATACCGGGATGTCTTTTTTGTAAAACGAAGTATGATCACTTGGTCCGATTCCGCTGCTATCTAATTTTATTTTAAAATATTTATCAGATGTATTGATCATATTATTCCATGCAGGAGATGTGCCATATCCACCTATGGTCAATCCGTGTGTACTGTCATTCAGCCTGCCAACCATATCCATATTGATCATATAATTTACTGAGGAAAGATTTACAGGAGGATGATCGGTAAAATATTTAGAACCAAAGAGACCAAGCTCTTCACCGGAAAATGCAATCAATACATAGTTATTATTTTTCAGTTTTGAGGAGTGAAGTAATTTAGCCAGCTCAATTAGCGCACCTGTTCCACTTGCATTATCATCTGCGCCATTGTGTACCATGGGTATTGTACCTGTGTATAAGGAGTTATGATCCTGGCCAAAACCCAAATGATCGTAATGTGCACCAAGGACAATGTTGGTAGCTGCACCGTTGTTGATAAAACCAATTACGTTATGGCCTGTACGCTTTCTGGGTTCAATGTTTATTTTTAATTTCAATGTATGCATGTTGGTTTCATCGGCCAGGTATTTTAACTTGGCTTTGTTGCTAAGGTAAATAACGGGGATCTTTGCATTATCTGTTTTATCCTTACTTTCAAACTTAATATTATCAACGATAGAAGAACTATTATAAATGATAATTCCTGTAGCCCCTTTAGCTGCAAACTCATCAGCTTTTTTAATAATGGCATCCTGCAGATCAAAATGAGGGTTATTAGCGTTTTGATTTAATAATTCACTCAGATCAAAAAACCAAATTTCCCCCTTTTCTTTCAGTGCAAGGTAAACATCACATTGTACCGATCCATTGGTAGAAAATACCAAAGGAAAAAAATCTTCCATTAAGTTCAACGGTTGGTCATTAACGGAAAAAAAAGTCTCGTCATTTATTTCTTTGCCTTCTAATACGTCAAACTCCTGTAAAAAAGTTCCGTCAGCCTGTATAGGAACAAGCCCGGCATTTTTAAATTGTTCAGTAATATATTCATATGCTAATTTTTCACCGTAGGTTCCTGTTCGCCTTCCTTCCAGTTTATCATCGGCCAGATAATTGATGTGTAACTTTAAGTCTGCTATTATTTTTTTATCGGCCTTTGAATGCTTTTGTGCAAAAGACTGATGGTAACACAACAATAGCAAGGCTAAAAAATATTTCATGATTTTTGAATGATATAAGTACAAAGTTAACAAACGAAGGTTCTTTCAAAAAACTAATTCATGTGGATTTAATAGTTTGCTTCTTTCTTAATTCGTAAGAACATGACTTTTGATACCATTACTTTTGCAATGCATATACAGAAGACCTTATATTATTTGTGGCAAAAAAGATAAACATAGCATTAGTTGGAAACCCAAACAGTGGCAAAACCTCTCTTTTTAATGTGCTCACCGGTTTAAATCAGAAAGTTGGCAATTTTCCGGGTGTAACCGTTGACAAAAAGACTGGTAAATGTTCAATATCAGACGAGTTGCAAGCCAATGTAATTGATTTGCCAGGAACATACAGCCTATATCCCAAACGAACCGATGAGTGGGTTTCATACAAAGTATTGTTATTACAGGATGAAGCGGTAAAGCCCGACCTGGTTATATTGGTAGCAGATGCCAGCAGCCTGAAAAGGAACCTGTTATTTTGTTCACAGATCATCGATCTTAAAATTCCTGTTGTTGTTGCTTTTACCATGATGGATCTTGCCAGGCAACAAGGAACTCAAATAGACATTCCCGGCCTTGAACGGGAACTGGGAGTACCAATTGTTGCCATCAACCCAAGGAAAAATAAAGGGATAGCCGCTTTAAAAAAGACAATACAATTATCAGCAGAGAACATCGATCAGCTTCCGGCAAGAGACTTTATTAATACTTCCTTATTAGCAGAAAAGGCCATAAGTTCAGTACAGGACCTACTCCCGGGCATCAGCAATTATACCGCTATTCATTATTTAATAAATCATGAACATTTTTTATTGAATGATGATATGCAGGAAGCCATTGAACAGGTAGAAATCATAAATAAATTCAATCCAACAAAAACACAGGCCGAAGAGATCATGCAGCGATATAGCAGGATAAAATATATCATGCAACAAACGGTCATTGAAACAGATCCGTTGAAGCAATCTCTCTTTACCGAAAAACTGGATAATATTCTCATGCACCGCATCTGGGGATATCTCATTCTGATATCCGTTTTGTTTTTATTATTTCAAAGTGTTTTTTGGGTTGCACAATACCCAATGGATGGAATTGAATGGAGTTTTGGACAGTTATCGGGATGGTTATCGGATATCATGCCCGCAAACTGGTTCAGTGATCTTTTCATAAACGGGATCGTTGCAGGGCTTAGTGGTATTTTTCTTTTTGTACCACAGATCATGATCCTTTTTGGGCTGATCACTTTATTGGAAGATACCGGCTATATGGCACGAATAAGCTTTTTAACGGATAAGCTTATGCGAAAAGCAGGGCTTAACGGAAAAAGTGTTATGCCTATGATAAGCGGATTTGCCTGTGCAGTTCCTGCTATCATGAGTGCCCGAAACATTGAAAATAAAAAAGAAAGGCTTTTAACGATCATGATCACACCGTTGATGAGTTGTAGCGCCAGGCTTCCGGTGTATACTATTTTGATCGCACTCGTTATTCCCTCTAAATTATATTTTGGATTTTTAAGCTTGCAGGGTTTAGTGATGATGGGCTTATATTTACTGGGTACTGTTATGGCATTGGCGGTTGCCTGGGTTATGAAATGGTTCATTAAATCACAGGAAAGAAGTTATTTTATTCTTGAGTTACCGGTTTACAGAGAACCCAGGTGGAAAAATGTACTTTATACCATGATAGAAAAGGCAAAAATATTTGTCTTTGATGCAGGAAAGGTTATTATGCTCATCAGTTTATTGCTTTGGGCTTTAAGTACGTACGGCCCCGCTGAAAAAATGAAAACTGTTTCTACAAAATATGAACGGATGCTTAAGGCTGACCCTGGTAAAAAAGTAGAGATAGATAAATTGAAAAAAACTGAACTTTTACAAACATCTTTTGCCGGCTCACTTGGCAAAGCCATCGAACCTGCGATCAGGCCTTTGGGTTACGACTGGAAAATTGGAATTGCACTTATTACTTCGTTTGCTGCCAGAGAAGTTTTTGTTGGTACTATGGCTACATTGTATAGTGTTGGTGAAGATAAAACGTCCAGTAACAGTACACTCCGGTATAAAATGGGCTCAGCACTAAGAGATGACGGAACAAAAGTATATACACTTGCCACAGGATTATCTTTACTTGTTTTTTATGTATTGGCCATGCAGTGTATGAGCACACTGGCCGTTGTGAAAAGAGAAACCCGTAGCTGGAAATGGCCGGTGATACAACTCGTATATATGACAGTACTGGCATACGTTATGAGCTTCGTGGTTTTTCAATTGTTTAAATAGAAAGCGATTCGCTGTTAGCTATAAGCTATTAGTACATCTATTATATGGCTACTCTATTAGTAAATGGTTTCTTTTAAAAGTTCCTACTAACAGCTAATAGCTTATGCCCAGCTGCTTCTCTTCACCAATCCACCGCAAAAATGATATTGTTTTTTACCTGTGGATATATCTTTTTAAAAAGCTCATTCAATACAAGATCCTTTTGCGGGATACCATAACCACGGCCATTATTTATCATCTCCCAATCCCGGACGTTTAACGCACGGCTGTCTCCACTATAGGTAGCCCTTTCTTCCTGCCAACGATAATCATCTCTTGTATTTCTTGAGTTTATTCTTTTACCGGTAACGACATCTGTGATAATTACATCCATTTCTGCCCTGGCGGTAAAACTGCTGCTGGTAATATTCACTGTTGCATAAACTGTTCGGTAAACCGGATTTCCGGAAGTGTCTGTTCCTTCCTGTATCCGGGAACTTGCTTTCCTGCTGTAATTATTATTCATTGGATATGGGATTTCTATATTGCGGATTATCAGATCAACAATCCAATCCGGTCGAATATTATCTCTTCTTGCTTCCCAGTCAGCATAAAAACGTGCAGGGTACCTGTTTTTATTGATACCATTCAGATCCCTTAAAAGGTCTTTTTGAAAAAATTGATTGCTGATAGTGTTTCCAACATTACCCAAACCACTGTTATAAAAAAATGAATTATCCTCTAAAGGATTTATTAGAACATCAACAATAGCAGATTCATATGCCAGGTCAGATTTAGCGGATGCATCTTTATAACCTGGAATAAATTTTTCTGATTTCTTAAAAGAATTATAGGCTTTTTTTGCATCGCTGCGATTGACTTTACCAAGAAGTGTTTGTCCACTTTGATAATAATCTTCTGCAGCAGATTGTTTCATATCAAATAATTCGCTGCTATAACTTTGTACGTTTACCATTTTAAAGGCGGCTGAATTATTTATGATGGCATCGTATGCGTTCTGTAAATGCTGATACTCGTTAATGATATCATCCCATCGTTCGATGTCCTTATCATTTTTCAGGTCCTTTATTTTAGCCAGGTGATTTTTTTGAATATTACTATATAAAACAGGAACTGCCTGTAAAGCATTTTCATCCAAAGGGTTTTTGCTGAGCTTTTTTACAGCATCCATCAAAGCTTTGTCTTCATTGATACGTTCAAGATAATTTTTACTGCTTGCACATCCTGTAAAGATCAGGACCACAAAACAAACATATAATAGACTTTTCATCGCAGACCTCCTTTTATTTATGTAATATTTCTTATGATAATAATCCGACCCCTAAGTTATCTGGTTTTAATATGTTCTATATAATTTAACAGTCATCTAGTGTATAAAGCAGAAAAAAGCAGCTTAAAACCTACCGATCATAAACCAAAAATTACCACTCATCCAAATCAGAAAATAATTTTTAAATCAAATATTTCAATGAAAATAAATACAGGTAAGTGTTTCAATAAAAAATTACCTACAGTTCACCACCAGCTACTTTAAAATATATGGTATTATGTGTTGCATAGTACTAAAATGTTTATATCTTTGTGATGTGATCGGGGATTAGGAAAAAGCAAGGAGCAAAAAGGAAAGTCCGGAACTACCCACTAGCTACTCGCCATACCCTACTAACCCTTCGAAAGTATAGCCATGAATTTTTAAAATCGTAAAGCCATGAACATTGACAACACAGCAAGCCAGATGCGTAAAGGGGTTTTGGAGTTTTGCATTCTGTCGGTCATAAAACAGGGAGAAGCTTACCCCTCAGATATCATTGACAAAATGAAAGCAGCCAACCTCAATATATTTGAGGGAACACTCTATCCCCTCTTGACCAGGCTTAAGAATGCAGAGCTCTTAACCTATCGTTGGGTGGAAAGTAACAGTGGCCCGCCACGAAAATACTTTGCACTAACAGAAAAGGGTTCAGAATTTTATAAAGAACTGGAAGCTACCTGGAGTGAGTTAGCAAATGCCGTTCAGGCATTAACATCACCAGGCTAGAATCAATCAACTTCAACCAATCATATAAAGTATAGCCATGCTTTTGTTGATAACAACATTAACTAGAGAAACAAAATTAAAAGCCAGATTTAGTATTAAAAACAACTAAAGGCAAAACAAAATCAATTATTACGCCATGAAACAAGTAATAAATATCAACTTCCAGGGTCGTGTAGTACCAATAGAAGTTACCGCTTTTGAGATATTGAAAGATTATACGGAAAGCCTTAACCGGTATTTTGCCGCAGAAGAAGGTAAAGATGAGATCATCAACGACATCGAAAGCCGTATAGGCGAACTTTTCCAGGAGCGTTTGAAAGAAGGTTCAACCTGTATTTGTGATGATGATATCAATGCCATCATCAAGAGTATGGGACGCCCGGAAGATTTTGAAACAGACCAGGCCACGGTTGATGCTGCCAACGAAAGCCGCAATCAAACCAAGGCAGACCAATCAGCTTCTTATACTGCTCCCGGAATGCCAAAGCGCCTGTACAGGGATGAAAATAATAAAGTGCTGGGTGGAGTTTGCAGCGGCCTGGCAAATTATTTTGGAATAGATGTCGTTGTCATGCGTATCATTTTTGTAGTGCTCTTTGGTGCCTTATTTCTTCCCTACCTGATATTATGGATAGCAGTACCGAGTACGGCATCCGTTGTTATCGGAGGCCTGCGTAAAAGATTATACAGGGACAGTGATGATAAGATCATTGCAGGTGTATGCAGCGGTATATCCAATTACTTTGGCATCAATGTATGGATACCAAGAGTTTTATTTTTATTACCATTCTTAAGTTTTGTGTCAAAGTGGGGTTATTGGAACGATTTTGATTTTCCTAATTTCTTTCGCTTAGGATTCAGCCCCGGCGCACTGATCATCTATATCATTCTTTGGCTTGTATTGCCTGAAGCAACCACCACAGCCGAAAAACTGGAAATGAAGGGTGAGAAGGTTGATATGAATTCTATCAAAAATTCTGTGATGGAAGAAATGAAAGGGGTACAACAACGAGCAGAAAAATTTGGTAAAGAAGCAAAAACGTATGCTGAGGAAAAAGGGAAAACGATGGGTGCAGAAGTTGGAGCTGTTGCAAAAAGAAGCGGGCGGTCATTAGGAGATATCATTGCCCTGCTCTTCAAAATATTTGCTTACTTTATTTTAGGTGTTATAGGTTTTGCAGTAGTGGTAGCATTGTTTGCTTTGGGTGTTGCAGCTATAGGCGTGTTCCCGATGAAAAATTATATTTTAACCGATGGATGGCAGAACATATTTGCCTGGGGTACACTGATCTTTTTTATTGCAGTACCTATTATTGGTATCATTACCTGGATCATACGCAGGCTTACCAGGACCAAAACAAACAGGAAACTGATGCGTGGATCTTTTATTGGCTTATGGGTGATCGGCTGGTTTTGTTTTATATCATTGATCGCTTCAGTAGGCAGGGATTTCAAGCATACGAATACATTAAATGAACAAGAGATCGTGTTATCAAACCCCGGAGTAAGCAGGCTGGAAATAACTTCTGCTTCACCCGATCAGAAATACTATCGTAACCGCTGGTTTAAAATGGAGCCGTTCGATGGCTTGGATGAAGACACCGCATTTGTTAAGAACATATCTGTGCATATTGTAAAATCTACCAATGACAGTTTCAGAGTTACGATGCTTAAAATGGTCAATGGAAAAAACAGGCGCTCTGCAGACACCCTTGCTGCCATGATGGATTTTAATGTTACACAAAACGACTCTCTTTTAATGATCGATAAAGGAATTGCCATTACCAGGAAAGATAAATTCCGTAACCAGCGTATCGTATTAACCGTTTATGTGCCTGTGGGAAAACAGATCAAGATAAATAAAAGTGTTGGCTGGTCTAATAACATCCATTTTGAAGGTCCGTGGAACAACAATGAATGGGATGTTGATTTTGATGAAGTGGAACATGGCTGGGATATTAATACCGATTATATCATGAAGTCAGACGGTTTATATACTCTAGATGGAAAACCTGCAGATTCCTGGAAACAAGGGAACCGTAAATCAAGCAGAACCATTGAGATCAATGACGGCGATACTAAAGTCAGAATTGATGAAAATGGTATCAATATAAACGGGGAACAGAATGATAACTATCGTTATGATAATAATAATAACCTCCAACTGAAAATTGATTCATTAAAAATGAAATTAGATAAAGAGCAACAGATCATTAAAGATTCACTGGAAAAAGCAAAAGAAAAAATTGACAGGCAGTTGGAAAAACTGGACAGTAAAGCCGGGGAACCCAATGCCGTTGTTTCATACAGCCTTCCGGCGTACAACCCGATGCTGATATTGAATTAAACGCGTTTCAATAGTTGAAGTTGAAGTTGAAGCAAAAAAGATCCTGCCGTAAAAAGCAGGATTTTTTATTTTAAACCGTCATTGCTTAAAACGAAAACCCGTCATTGCGAGGAACGAAGCAATCTACTTCGTCATGGTAGTTCTTTTATACTAATGCACAGATACGCCACCGCACTTTTGCTCTGCTGCATATCTGCGCCAGTGTGGAAAGAATTAGAGTCTATAATAACCACATATGCTGGAACATCAAATTATCATTGGATCTAAAAGCATTACATCCAATAGCCCTTTACCACCAGCATAATCTATAGCACTGCTGTATTTCCAATCTGTTGTGCGTCGCACAAATCCTGCTTCTACAGGATTGTAATGTGTGTAATCTAATTTTTGCCAAGCTATTTTTTGCGTGGCCAATTCTATTGGATGATTTTCTGCTTGCCACAACTGAAATTTTGCATCATTACTTGTTTTCTTTGCAGCCCTTTCCATCATCCAAAGCATCCACTCTCTACTACTTCCTGTTTTATTATTTGCAATGGTTTTGTGCAATTCCTCTGATGTGTGCCTTTTTAAATCTCTCATAATATTGCTTAGTGCATTTCCACCTGATCCTATAATTAAATGAATGTGGCTTGTCATAATGCACCAACCATATAACTCTAATTCTTTTTTAGCTTGGCAATGGTTTATACTATCTATTAAAACATTTCTATAAGCTTCTCTTACAAATAAATCTATCCAATTTGTTACTGCAAAACTTATAAAATATAATTTGCTGTTGTCTGTAAATTTATACTTTTTGCTCATGAGTAAATTTACAAAAAAATGTTTTTTATGCTTTTTACTCTTGCTTTATTTATTATACTAGCAAGCTTTTAGGTTTTTTATAGTAGTTCTTTTATACTAATGCACAGATACGCCACTGCACTTTTGCTCTGCTGCATATCTGCGCCAGTGTGGGAGCATTGCTTGAATTTTGAAGTAAAAGGAGAGGGAGAAAGTTAGAAAGAGTAGTAATTCCGCCAAACTGTCGGAGAATTGAGCCGTGGTCTAACAGGAATATAGTTACCGGACAAGCAAAAAAGAACATATCAATTAAGTGATCTTCTCAATACATTGTGATCCTTGCATCGATCACACCCAGTTTATGTATGCAAACTTTTTGAATTACATTTGCCAACTAAAATCAGTTCATGAAGAATACTCCTTTTACAGAAAAACACATCGCCCTGGGCGCAAAAATGGCCGAATTTGCCGGGTTCAATATGCCCATTTCCTATACAGGTATCAATGAAGAACACGCAGCCGTAAGAAACAAAGCCGGTGTATTTGATGTTAGCCATATGGGAGAATTCATGGTAAAAGGCCCACATGCATTGGATCTGATTCAGCGTATCACAACCAATGATGCTTCAAAACTTACCGCAGGCAAAGCACAATACAGTTGCCTTCCAAATAAGGAAGGCGGTATCGTTGATGACTTGCTGGTTTACTGTATAGAAGAAAACGAAATTTACATGCTGGTAGTAAATGCCGGCAATATTGATAAAGACTGGAACTGGATCGTTGCCCACAATACCAACAATGCCGAGATGCACAATATCTCTGATAAAACATGTTTGCTGGCAATACAAGGTCCTGATGCAACAAAAATTTTACAAACACTTACAGAAGTTGACATACTGAATTTAAAATATTACACTTTTGAAAAAGGGAAATTTGCCGGAGTAGATAATGTATTGATCAGTGCAACCGGTTACACAGGAGCCGGCGGAGTGGAAATTTATTTTGAAGACAAGGACAATGCAGCCAATATCATCTGGGATGCCATTTTTAAAGCAGATGCAGGCATCAAACCCATTGGCCTGGGAGCAAGAGATACCCTGCGTTTGGAAATGGGTTTTTGCCTGTATGGTAATGATATTGATGATACAACCTCTCCTATAGAAGCAGGCCTTGGATGGATAACGAAGTTCACCAAAGATTTTACATCAAGAGAAATCTTTGAAAAACAAAAAGTAAACGGCGTTTCAAAAAAGCTGGTTGGTTTTGAAATGAAAGAAAAAGGAATTGCCCGTCATGATTACGAGATCAAGGATTTTGATGGCAATACCATTGGCAGGGTAACCTCCGGAACCCAATCGCCTACGTTGGGCAAAGCCATCGGCATGGGTTATGTAAATATGGCCAATGCCGCTATCGGAAAAGATATATTTATAAAGATCCGGGCAACATTATTAAAAGCTACGGTCGTAAAAATTCCTTTTGTATAATCATGGCCGGATAGTAAATATGGAAACTCAAAAACCTTCTTTATATACCTGCCTTTCACCTTCCTTACTTCATTTATATGATGTAAGCAGCAGCGTTATTGTGATCATTGATGTGTTACGGGCAACTTCTACGATAGCAACTGCACTGGAAAATGGTGCGAAATCGATCATACCTGTTGATAGTGTGCCGGAATGTATTCGTATCGGCAAACAAATAAATGCGATCACTGCCGGAGAGCGGGATGGAAAAGTTGCAGAAGGATTGCAATACGGAAATTCTCCGTTTGAATACCCCCAAACGTTTATTGAAGGGAAAACACTGGTACTAACTACCACCAACGGTACCCGTTTATTACACATGGCTCTTAACAACGGCGCCACTGATATTATTACCGGATCTTTTGCAAACCTGGATGCGGTTTGTGATTATTTAAAAGCAAAAAAGAAACCGGTCATTCTTGCCTGTGCCGCCTGGAAAGACCGGGTAAATATTGAGGACAGTTTATTTGCCGGCATGGTGATCCACATAATCAAAGACAATTTTAATATTAATTGTGATGCTTCTCAAATGGCTGAAGGATTATACGATGCTGCAAAACCCGGACTGTACGAATTCATGGAAAGAAAAAAAGCTTCTCATTTCGTTCGTTTGTCTTCTTTTGGTTTACAGGAAGATATCAAATTCTGTTTAACACCGAATACAGCAAAAGCACTGCCGGTATACGCTGAGGGAAAACTGATCAACTATAGTCTTTAACTTTGCATTAGTAATGCATTATGTCAGATCGTTTATGACGTTAACTCAAGCACCCTGTTATTTTTCATACATCTAACCTGAAACGACTTAAACCCTTAAACAGTTTTTAAACGATTTTATACACAATCCTTTCCCTGCTCAGTTATTTTCCTTTATTTTTGCAAATTGATTTTTTCTGAACGGGTATAAGTATCTATCAGCGAAAATCAAGTGCGATCAGCAATCATTGTATTCATAAAAAAGCACCTGTAATTTGGCATTACCACATATAATCAAGCACATTTACAACAACGGTTCTGATGATGTAATACGGCGGGGAAAGAAAATTCATTTGCTTGGGTTTGTAGAATTGGTAGAGCATGATGAATTAATGAGCGGCATCGTATTCAGGGTCAAAGACGACAGCTACAGCACTTTTTACAAAGTATATATTCAAAAGTATACTGATGCAAAAATGATGTCGATGCGATGCAGTTGCCCGTATAACCTTGGCGATATTTGCAGGCATGAAGTAGCCGCATTGTTCCGCCTGCAGGATATGGTAGATAAAAATATGCTGGGTTCTGCCACTATTCAATACAACCAATTACATACGGTTGCCAAAATGAAACACATTGATCTTAAAATGATCAAGATGCTTTCATCGCCCGCTATTTATGAAGAAGCAGAAAATTTACTCCGCACCACTAAAGCGAATTTATTAAGCGCCGCAGATGAAAGAGTGGAGGCAGAACTGGTATTAAACGGCCAGACCTTTCCGTTAGTTATACAAAAGAATGAAGAACGCAGTTTTGATACTTCCTGTATGTGCGGCGAATCGATGCACCCTCTTTGTGAACACAAGACCTTACTTTTTCTGCAATTATTGAATTCATTTGGCCCCAATTATTTCGACAGTATCCGCAACTGGGATAAAGAAAAAAATAAGCTTTTACAGATCTATGGATATAGTTTAAAAGAGGATCTGGATGGAAAGTTTGAGTTTACTTACAAAGAGGGGAAACCATTTTTAAAACTACTGGACCCAACCATTCAAAGGGTTGCCTCCACAGGAATTAAGCAACCGGTAGCGTTTGTAACACCTGAGATTAGGCAGCATGAAATAATAACAGAAGAAGTTCCCGCAAAAAAACTGGGAATGGTTTTTAATTTCAATACAAAAACATACCCGGGGTTTAATGTAGATGCCATACAGGGTGATGCAGATGACGATAACAAAAAGTTTATTGGAAAAGCAGAAACGCTGGACCTTTCAAAATTTGTAAATACCGAGTTGTTCAGCGAAGACGATAAACAACTTTTTCAACAGGTAAGAAAACTGCAGGAAACGGAGGTAAATAAATACCTGAACCGCAACTCTCCTTTCAGCGGTATCTGGGAAAATATCATTCATAACGATGGCGATGACCTGCCGGAAGAAACAAAATCACTGATCACAGAATACCTGCATCCAAAACTGAAAAAAGTTTTTGAGGAACAGGCCACTAATAATTTTGTTTATTACCTGCCCCGTCAAAAAGTATTCAAAACGGCTAATCTTATTGAAATTGAATTAAGCAATGACCTGATTTCGCCGGTTTTTAAAGTGATGGCTGTGGATGATCATTTTGAAATTGTGTGTATGGTAAAACTGAATGGCGATACCATTTCATTCAGCAACAATGATTGTGAGAGCAGCCTTGTTTTTTTACATGAAAATGTATTATACCTGTGGCAAAAAACAGAAGATGTTTTGCAGGCAGAGAAATTCATTAAACAAGGGAATATTCAGCTTAGCAAATCTAACTGGGCCGATAAAATGCAGAAAGTGATTCTTCCTTTGACCAAAGAATATCAGGTTGAATTTGATAAGAGTTTGATCAAAGAAATTAAGAATGTACAACCCGAAGTAAAACTTCAATTGCAGGAAAGAGGCGATTACCTTGTCTTTCAGCCAATATTTTTGTATAACGGTTTTGAAACAAAAGCTTCTGAAAAAAATGCCATCACCATTCCAGATGGAGATAAGATACTGATCATACACCGCAACCTCGAAACAGAGGAAATATTTATGAATAAACTGGAAGGCCTGCATTCTTTGTTCATGCGCCAGGAAGAAAAAGGTTGCCTGGTATTAAAAGGGGCAGATGTTTTGCGCAACAACTGGTTCTTTTTGTTTGTAGATGCCATGAAGGAAATGAAAGTGCCGGTGTATGGTTTTGAAGCATTAAAAAACTTCAGGTTTAACACTGCCAAACCCAATACTCATATTCATGTAAGCAGCGGGCTCGACTGGTTTGATGCAAAAGTTGAAATTGAATTTGGAGAACAACGGGTTGGAATAGCTGATATCAAAAGAGCACTTGCAGGTAAACAATCTTTTGTACAACTCGGCGATGGGTCGCTTGGTATTTTACCGGATGAATGGCTAAAAAGGTATGCGTTGTTATTCAAGGTGGGCGATGGAAAAAGTGACCGGCTCCGCTTGTCCAAATATCATATGAGCGTTATTGACGAGCTGTATGAGAACAGGGACGAAACGGAATTAAGTTTTGCTTTGGATGAAAAATTTGAGCGGCTCAGGGAGTTTAAGAATATTCCTGAAATACCCGCCCCGGAATCATTGCAGGCAATCCTTCGCCCATACCAGGTATCGGGGTACCAATGGCTCAGCTATTTGAATGATGTGGGTTGGGGCGGTATTCTGGCTGACGATATGGGATTGGGAAAAACCGTTCAGGCCCTTACCATGCTGGAATATTACAAAACTATAAACAATGGGTTAAAGGCGATCGTTATTTGTCCTACCACGTTAATTTACAACTGGCAAAATGAAGTAAAGAAATTTACGCCGGGGCTTGAATACCACATTCACCATGGCAATGCACGAAGCAGGGATGCAGCAGAACTTCAAAAGCACAACGTTATTATCACAACCTATGGAACCTTGCGAAGTGATATCCAGTTGCTGTTGAAAATAGCATTTGATTATGTGATCCTGGATGAAAGCCAGGCGATCAAGAACCCTTCATCTAAGGTAACCAAAGCGGCTTCTTTGCTTAATGCAAAAAATCGTTTGTGCATGAGTGGTACCCCACTTCAAAATAACACATTTGATATTTTTGCACAGATGAACTTTTTAAATCCGGGGTTGCTGGGAAGTATGGAATTCTTTCGGAATGAATTTGCCACACCGATCGATAAATTTGGCGAGCAGGAACAAAAGGACCATTTGAGAAAATTATTATACCCATTCATCCTGCGCCGAACCAAAGAACAGGTGGCAAAAGACCTTCCCGAAAAAACAGAAACGATCTTATTCTGTGAAATGGATAAGGCACAGCGAAAAATATATGAGGCTTACCGCAATAGTTACCGCGATAAGATCCTGGGAACCATCGATCAGCAGGGAATTGATAAATCACAATTGACGATCCTGCAGGGATTGATGAAGCTCAGGCAGATCTGTGACAGTCCGGCCATTTTAAATGAAGAAGATAAATATCCGAATCATTCAATTAAACTGGATGAGCTTTCCAGGGAGATAGAAGAAAATATCGGCGAGCACAAGGCGCTCATCTTTTCACAGTTTTTAGGTATGCTCGCCTTGATAAAAGCAAAACTAACTGAACTAAACATCCCTTTTGAGTATTTTGATGGAAGTACTTCTCCTCTCGACAGGGAAAAAGCCATTCAGAATTTCCAAAACAATGATGATTGCAGGGTATTCCTGATCTCATTAAAAGCAGGAGGAGTTGGTTTGAATTTAACCGCTGCTGACTATGTATATATCGTTGATCCCTGGTGGAACCCCGCCGTTGAACAACAGGCCATCGACCGGACACACCGGATCGGGCAGACAAAGAATATTTTTGCTTACCGGATGATCTGCATTGATACGATTGAAGATAAAATACTGCAGTTGCAGGAACGCAAAAAAACACTAGCAAAGGAACTAATTGCCGATGATTCCAGTTTTGTTAAAGCTTTAAGTAAGGCAGATGTAGAATATTTGTTCAGTTAATTGAAAAAATCTCAATTCTTTAGTATATTATTAAATATTACGTATAAATAAACTGATTTATTTAGAAAAAATCTACTGTTTCTAAATAATATTAAAAATTATATGAGTATAAAACAATTTGTTACATAAATATTTATATTAAACATATTTGCCATTTTAAATTTCTTGTTAGTTAATAAAATGTGAATTACCTTTATCACCTATTTTATTGCTTTGATTAAACTCTTTTTTTTGAGTAGAAAGGAGTGATTTTTTCAATGAAATATC
>JANOPU010000196.1:0-1703 GCA_031422055.1 Ferruginibacter sp. | reverse complement strand
ATGTAAAATATTCGGAATCTTGTTCAAATCTTCTCCATAGCCATTTATCATCAAGAAAAAACCAGTCTAAAGTCAGGATCACATATTTCGGTTTTTTATAGTTTGGTTTTAATATCTTATTGTACCAGGTATAATAGTATTTTGGATTTGCTCCATCAAGTGCAAAGTTGAAAAATGTATTTCCTTTTGTATTAATGATTTTTGGTTGAATGCCATGCGTTGCATGAGACATGCCTATAATGATATTGTCTGCATTTATTTCTTTTTTCAATGCTTCTCTATACTGTAGCCTTCCAAAATCATTTTGATGAGAGTTTCTTAATAAAAGATAATTCAACAAAAATATTATAGATGAACAAAAAATGAAAAAATATATACACTTTCGAATAAATGTATTCATATACTAAATTAGAATTGAAAGTAAATAAATTGCTGGTTTGAACCGGAATAACAAATCACAAAAATAATGATGATAAAATATGTAATCCATCGAAACGGGCGGAACCAGGACACAGTAATTTTTTCCAGGGCATAATGTTGTTCTCTCCCAAACCACTCAATAATAATGAATAACGGTAAAAGGATCAGAATATCTGTGTCAATTTTTGGCAATGTAAAAAATGAACTTGTAAAGATTTTAGAAATAAACCTGATTGCGTGGTTTAAACTTTCAGCTCTGAAGAATATCCATGCAAATACAGTAAGACTAAAAGTAACAATCACTGATCGTAATTCTTTGAGTGAAGAGAAGTTTTTACCCTGGGCTATGATATCAAGATTGTTTCTATTTGTATTAAATATTATGGAGGGCATGATATAAAGTGCATTCAGAAATCCCCAGATGATGAATGTCCAGTTAGCACCATGCCAGAAACCTGAAACAAGAAATATTATAAAAGTGTTTCTTACTTTCATCCATGTCCCTGTTTTGCTTCCACCAAGGGGTATATATAAGTAATCTCTGAACCAGGTTGAAAGTGATATATGCCAGCGCCTCCAGAATTCTGCAATGTCTCTGGAGAAATATGGAAAAGCAAAATTTCTAAGCAGATCAATTCCAAAAAGTTTTGCAGTCCCTATTGCAATATCAGAATAACCTGAAAAATCTCCATAAATTTGAAAAGCAAAAAATATTGCTCCCATTAGTAATGTACTGCCTGATTGATCTGCAGTACTATTAAATGCAATATTCGCATATACTGCACATTGATCTGCAATGACTACTTTTTTGAATAAGCCCCATAAAATCTGTCTCAATCCACTGAATGCTTTTTCATAATTGAAATTTCTTTTTGATTGAATTTGTGGTAGAAGATGTGTTGCACGCTCTATTGGTCCCGCAACTAACAAAGGAAAAAAACTAACAAATACCGAATAATCAATAAAATTCTTTTCAGCTTTTATTCTGTTTTTATAAATATCTATTACATATGATAATCCGTGAAAAGTATAGAAGGAAATGCCCACAGGTAAAATCACTTTTAAGGTCCAGGGGTTAACCTCAATACCAAGATTTGATACTGCATCTGAGAATGACGAAGCAAAAAAGTTATAATACTTAAAGATACCCAGAAAACCAAGGTTAATTGATATACTTAACCAAAACCAGAACTTTTTAGACTTTTCATTTTTACTGTCCGACATCTTTATTCCGGTATAGTAATCAAGTAAAGTTGAAAAAATAAGTAAAAACAAAAACCTCC
>JANOPU010000195.1:0-5927 GCA_031422055.1 Ferruginibacter sp. | reverse complement strand
ATCTACAATTTTATCGGATGCATCTGCAATCAGTGAAACTTATTTTAAAGAAAAGAATCTTGCGGATCTATTGTCGGGTATTGCTACCATAAACTGATATCATTATTACTGCAATTCTTTTTCCTGAAAATATATATTGGATTTGATTTGTATTAAACCCAGATTACGCAGTAGAAATAAATCACTTACAATAGGTTGGAAATTAATTAATAACCTGAGTACGTAATAAGGATCAAAGTAAAAATTGATTTCTATTAATTGAAGTGCCCTGAATCTAAGAGTAAAGGACAAATGATGAATCTACAGTAGTGCAAAAGCTGATTAGAGCTAAACGGCAGGAACGGGCTGTTTTCGTTCCTGCCTTGACTTTTTTGCAACTTTTTTTGTCAAGAAAAAAAGTTGAGAGTAACAATCAATTAGTAACTAACAATTAATAAAATATCTTATCCAGGACTCTGGTTAATAAGGTTCCATTTTTTGTAATACCTAACATAAGATTTTTTAAAAAGCCAATTTACAATAAAACCATTTACCGTATTTACTTTCAGCGAATTATAAAATACTCTATTGCGTAATTTGGGTTAAAATCTTACGAATTGTTGGAATCATCTTTCGGCTGTCAGTCGACTGATGAGGGAAAATGGGCCAAAATATTACTGTTAATTTAATTTATTGCATAACAACCTCAAATTTTTGATTAAAAAAAATCCAATAGATGATTATACAATTCTCTGTAACAGTGAAAACAGATTTCTTGCAATTAAGATAAAATACTATGAATTATCCACTAAAAATTACAGGCTGCCTTAATATGGGCAGCCTGTTGATCTATTAGATGTTGGTTTAATTAACGAACCATAAATGATTTGCTCATTCTAAAAGCGTAGTTGCCTACCCGCAATGTATATAATCCTGTACCAATATTTTCGGGCAACATAAAATTATCATCAATAAAATTCCACTGAATGATAACTTCTCTCTGATATACCAATTGGCCAACACTATTATAAATTTGGGTTTGGTAATGCCCCGGTTTCATATTATTTACTGTGTAATGCACATTTCCTCTGCGAACTACCGGTGAAGCATAGATTACAAAACCATTTGGAATGGTATCGGTTGTAAATGATTCCTGTGCACCATATGCAATACCACCATCATTTTGAACAAAAGCTTTGTAGTAATATTTTGTTGCCTGAACCAGTGAACTTAACGTAACTGAAAAATCTGCTCCTGTAATATTTGAACCCATAACTTTTGTTCCATAGTTACTTGCAAATCCATTGATACCACTATATACGATACCATATGATGTGACCGGGCTGCAACCGCTACCTGCAATTGAACCTTCCAATGTTGCCATATTTGGCGAAATTGCTATAGCAGTTCCTGTAGTAACAGAAGCTGCAGAATTAATACCACTACCGGATACGAAAACATCAATTGCATTTGCACCTCCACCGCTAACAGGTATATTTACATTATAACTTTGAACTGCAAGTGGAGTGAATTTTACAAAAACAGCCTGAGAATAAGCCCCTCCCGGTTGTACTAAATTTAAAGACGGAGCATATGTTCCGGCAGCCGTAGTTGAAAAACTAAACCCTGTTCTTGGACCAACAACTACATTTGCGGCTGTTAATCCGGCACTGGTTAAAGTGAATGTATTTTCAACGGAAGTTGTATTGATGCAAACAGATCCAAAAAAAGTTACAGGCGTAGCTGAAATTACCGGAGTTGCAGTAATAAATGATTGTTGTGCACCATAAGCTGTTCCGCCTGCATTTGTCGCATAAGCCTTATAGTAATAAGTAGTCGTTCCAGTTAAACCTGCAAGATTTGAAGAGTAATTGCCCCCGGCAAGATTGTTAGAAACAACCTGAGTACCGCTTCCATTAGGAAATCCATTTGTTGTACTGTATTCAAAACCATAAGCCGAAACAGTAGTACAACCATTATCAGTTATACTTCCGGCTAATATTGCGGCAGAAATAGTAATTCCACTTGCTGTTCCAGTTGTTAAAGCAGGAGGGTTGTTTGCACCTGCGCCTGATGCAACGATGTCGATCGCTGTGGCACCAGCACCTGCAACGTTTATATTACCATTGTAATTTTGAATGGCAACCGGAGTAAAGTTTACAAAGACTTGTTGAGAAAACGTTCCACCAGGTTGATTAAAAGTCAATGCTGCGGTATAAGTACCGGTAGAAGTTGTTGAAAAAGTATAGCCTGCTAAAGGTCCAACAGATATATCAACCGCAGTAAGATTGATACCATTGAT
This sequence comes from Ferruginibacter sp., assembly GCA_031422055.1. Lineage (GTDB taxonomy): Bacteria > Bacteroidota > Bacteroidia > Chitinophagales > Chitinophagaceae > Ferruginibacter. Next base: position 3,646 of record JANOPU010000195.1, on the reverse strand, counting down.
GGTAAAATTCTGCGGGCCTGCCGTTGTATTTAAACAAACATTTCCAAAAGCAGTAAGTGATGTTGCAGATAATACCGGGTTCACTGGTGTAACACCTGTACCACTAACCGGAACATTAACGGCAACGGTTACACCGCCACCTGTGTTTGAAACATTGCCTGTTTTAAGGCCAGCTGATTGAGGAGAAAATCTTACCCAAACAGCCGTTGGAGCTAATGTAGCACTACTATATGCAATTGTAGTAGAAGCGCCCCAGATTGTATTATCATTGGAAACCTGAAAATCTGTTGACGGAGCTGTAATAGTAATGTTTCCAGGAGCGCCTGAAAGGTTTGCACCGGAAATATTATATGTCTGAGATGCTGAATTCGATCCGATAAAAACATTACCAAAATCTGCGATGGTTCCTGTAGCTGTCAATGAAGGAGCAACGGCACCACAAGCAAAAATGGGTGAAGCACTGTTACGGGGAGCCGGTGCTGCAACTGTAAAATCTGACAGATTACTATTTGTTTCCGTACAGCCATTATTATTTCGTAAACCACCAGTAGTATTGCTCCATGCAGCTGTAGCAGCAGTTTCTGAACAATTGGCTGTGCCATAACCCACCAGGTCAACGATCCCGGTAGCAGGGCAGCCGGTCAATGCAGTGATACCATTCACCAATGCAACTTTTCCATTTGTTCCTGACATAGCGATCTCTGAACCTGTGGGAGTTGTTACATCCGGAGTTGGAAGTGCCACACCGGTTACTCCAACGGTACTCATCCTGATAAGGTAATAACCACCGGCCGGAATGGTTGCTGCCGGTAATGCAAAAACGCCCGACCATGCCCCTGTATTTGTAGCTGATGAATATTGAACAGATAAACCGGCTAAACTTTGTGAAACACCGGAAATATTATGTAATTCCACAAAATCGGCATTGAAAGGTGCACCGGAGTTTCCACCACCACCATAAGCCTGACTGATTACAAGTGTAGTAGATTGTGAGAATGAAATGAGAGAAGAAAGTACTAAAAAAAGTGTAATTATTTTTTTCATAATATATTTATTTATTAACTCACAATAATATTCTTAAACTGAATAAGAGCCATCATTGAAAAAATGGCTCTTATTCAATTGTATTTTATTTCAAATTATTAGTTCCCGATAATTTTTACGTTGTCAATTTCCCATGCAGAAGTTTTATCAGTTGTTGTACCTGTATTATCTGCACCTTCATACCTGAAAGCCACATAGATCGTTCCGTTGTATGAACTCAAATTAATGTTTCCGGAATTGGTATATGATGAAGGGAAATTACCTGTTGTGCTTCCGGGAGAGAGTGTTGCCTGTGAAGTAACATCAGTCCAGGTTCCATTAGTCCATGGATTTCCGGTTCCGGTATAATTTGTTGATACCAGTACTTTTAAAGCTGACTCAACATTTGTACCACCAGGTGCAGTTGTAAGGATGAAATTCTGTTTAGTCTGAAAGGAAAGATTTTCAACTGCTGTAGCATTCAGGTTCACTCCTTTGGTAACCAGCCATGTTTTTACAGATGGCAATGCACTTCCAAAAGCACTTAAATATGCATACTTATTACTACTAAACGTTCTTGCATCCCAATTTCTTCCACCAATTTCAGGTATGTTATTCCAACCAGCTATAGCTATCGGAACATAGGGGAAAGTTGTATTTGCGGTCTGGTTTTCAAAATCTTCGAATAAAAGCGTACCAGGAGGCAAAGCACAGGCATAATCATCGTAGAATTTTACATCATTGGTGTCTCTGATGATCAATTGTTTTGTAGATCCGAAAGTGGTATAAATAGCTGTTATACTACCACGGCCCTGAGCAACTTTCTGAGCTGCAAAATTACTATAAGCGCTGGTACGAATAATCACCGTCTGATTGATACAGTTTTTTATATCGCGGTTTACGGTGCTTTTGTAAACGGATGTATCGGAATAAGTTACATTAAGTTGTGTAAATGCAAATCCATCCAATTGAATAAGAGATCCAATGTACTTATCCTGCATTCCGGTAGTTAACTGCCCTAAAGTAACAACTGTGGCAACAACCGGATTATTTAATGATCCTCCAACAACATATCTGTTGATAGCATTTGATGGAATTCCTTCTAATGAAGGGCTTCCTGATACTATTGCTCTGATTCCCAGTTGCATGGTGCCATTGTAATCACTTATACAAAGGCCATTACAACGGATAAAAATTCTGCGGCCTACAGGATAGGTGCCATATAAATTGTTTGCATCCAACAATATCTGTAATCCGCCTGTTGAATCCTGGATATAGAGTTGTTTGTAAAAATTACCGCTTTTATCATCAGCAACTACTACACCTGAAATGATAATATCAGTGTTAATCACATCATAAGCGCCGGCAAGGGTATGCATCGCTTTAAGATCTTTGATCGTTTTATTTGCTACAATAGCTGGATCAGAAGCTCCGGGAGGATTATCAAAAGTTTTTTTACAGGCACTAAAAGTACCAATGGAAGCAATAAATACAACTGCAGTGACTAATTTTAAGATCTTGTTCATAATTTATTTTTTAAATAGTTTATTAAGTGTTTTTTATTAGATTAAAATCTCAATCCTATGCTGGCAAAGAAATTGATACCGTATGCGTAAAATCTTCTATCAGGAAATTTTTCTGTGTTCTTTTCTGCAAAATCAAAACGCAATTGTTCAAAACCGCCTGAAACAATATTCCTATTATCCAGTATATTATTTACACCCAAATTAAAAGCAAGGTATGTTCTATCTTTTAAACTCTTGAATTTCCTGTTCATCAACCAGGAGTATCCTGCAAAAGCATCCAGGGTATATTGTGATTTCAACCTGGTTTGATCAATAATATCATGCCACAAAGGAGATCCGATATCTACGCCACTCGTAGCTGCTGCAGTTCTGCGAATGGGATTAAAATCCAGATACATTTTATCAAAGAAATTAAAATTTACATTGATAAACCAGAATTGAGGAGAGCGGTAATCTAATCCGATTGTATATGCCTGCTGCGGAGTGGGAACAAAAAAATCTTTGGAATAAACAGTAACATTTTTTGCCAAAACTTCAGAACTATTATCAGCAGTAACAGTAGCTTTTTGACGGGTGTTGTAATAGTATTGGCCAATAGCAGCTGCACCGGTTACACTTAACCCTTTATAAACTTTTGCTTCGGCGCCAAACTCAACGCCCGTATGAACTTTACCAATATTACTTATAGCATAATTCACAAAATTCTGAAACTCATCATTGTAAAAAGTTAATACGTTCAATTGATTTTTGAATTGAGTATAATAAACAGTAGCCCTTAACTTAAGTTTAGGTGCATTCAAAGCATATCCAGCTTCTACTGAAGTAATTTCTTCAGATTTTAAATCATCCTGAACAAAATCTCTGGTTCTTGGTGCAATAAAAGCATTTTCAAAAAATGGAGCCATTGACCGGAATGATGCATTTGCAAAAATATAATTCCTACCATCGATTTTATATGTTAACCCGCCTTTAATTCCTGCATTAAAAAAATTGTACACCTCAGATTTGCCATAAGAATTATATGGGAATAAACCGGCCTGAACATTTCCTTTCCTATAAAAACTTGTATAAGACTGTTCCATTGCAATAAAAGCATC
>JANOPU010000194.1:0-19409 GCA_031422055.1 Ferruginibacter sp. | reverse complement strand
GTACAGCCTGCTCCAATTTCCACATCATCTTCTATGATCACCCTGCCACAACTGGGCATTTTTTTGTACCATACATCCCGGTCCTTTTTTGTGTTATAATAAAATGCATCACTGCCTATTACTGTACCTGCTTGTATGATTACATTGTCGCCAATGATCGTATGATCCAGTATACTTACATTGGGATAAATGATACTGTTTTTACCAATGCGAACATGTTGTCCAATAAATGCTGATGGAAAAATAGTAGTGCCTTCTCCGATCACAGCGTTATCGCTTATCAGTTTTGTTGATGGGGTAAATGGTCTGAAATGATTTACAATTTTACAATAAGCTTCAAAAGGGTTTTCAACAACAAGCAGCGCTTTTCCTTCAGGAACATTTGCTTCTTTATTTATAATTATAAAAGAGGCAAGGCTATTTATACACTTATCATAGTATTTAGGATGATCTACAAAAACAAGGTCACCGGGTTCAACTTTATGAAGTTCATTAATGCCCGTAGCATTGCCTTTATCATTTCCAATAATGCTTGCCTGAATAAAATCTGCAACCCATTGTACAGATACAGGGGAAGGAAATTGCATAATATTTATTTTTTGACAAAGGTAGGTTCGTTTGTATTTACTTACATTTCTTATAAATGTTTCATTTTTTGAAGTAATTTTTGGAAAATAAGGAAAAATTTTTTTTTTGGAATATTGGTGGAAATTTTAAGTCTAAATGGTAAGTTTATGTATAAAAATAAGATCATGGTAATTTTTAAAAAAATATTTCAATACTGTTGAAACACTTGTGAAACCAACTGTTTCAACAGGAATTAATTTATTTTGGTTCTATTTATTTTAGATAGAATTTTGATAAGGGGGATGAAAAAAAAGGAAAACAAGGTTCCCTTATCCACAGGCGAAATTAAAATGTTGATAAAATAAATGAAAAATATTTTCTTGTTAGCAAAAAAATATTTTAATATTGTGTAGGGGATTTGGTTCCCTGTACTTACTAACCCACCCATATAATAAAGCCTGGCAAAAAAATGTCGGGCTTTTTTTATTTTTTATTGCAAAGGCCTGCATAGAATATTTTAAAAGGAGTTTCTGAAATAGAAATTATTTTTATGAAAAGAATACGACTTGAAATATCTTTTCACTTCCCATTTCAAAGTAATAAACGAGTATCTTGCATAAAATTAAAATAGCCGTATGTTAAAATCAATGACCGGATTTGGAAGAGCAGAACAAACTGTTGGCGACAAAACTTTTTTAGTAGAAATAAAAGCACTCAATGGAAAGCAATTTGAATTGCAACTGAAACTTCCTCCATTATTAAGGCCATATGAATTTGAAATACGCAATTTATTACAGGAACATCTGATAAGAGGAACGATTGATTGTTATGTTAATATCAAACAGAATGGCACTACAAAACCGGTTATTATAAATACGGAATTAATAAAAGCCTATTATGGGCAGATAAAGGGCCTGGCAACTGAACTCGACATTGATACAAATTCTGTATTAAGTGCATTGTTAAGGTTACCGGAAGTAGTAACCCCAACAAATGATGTTTTGAATGAAGGTGATTTTAAAGAATTCAGTTTAGTACTGCTTGGGGCATTAAAAGAATTAAATACACATCGGATCGAGGAAGGTAATTCTCTTGAAAAAGATCTGTTAACACGAATTGAGAATATAAATGAACAGGAAGAAAACATCCTTGCTTTGGAACCAAACAGAAAAAAAAGAATTAAAGATGAAATTCATCAGTTGCTGGAAGAACATGTAGGGAAAGAAAATATTGATAATAACCGCATGGAACAGGAACTGATCTATTACATGGAAAAAATTGATATTCATGAAGAACAAATAAGATTACGCCAACACTGTGAATATTTAAAAGATATTATGAATGGACCTGAAGATGGTAAAGGAAAGAAACTTTCATTTGTATTGCAGGAAATCGGACGTGAAATTAATACCACAGGAAGTAAAGCATATGATGCAGACATTCAAAAATGTGTGGTCAAAATGAAAGACGAACTTGAAAAAGCCAAAGAACAAGTTCTTAATGTATTGTAATAACAGCAATATTTTTTATTATGATTTTTCAATCCCGGATACCCCGATCCATTTTATTGGTTTTGGCAATATGTACTCTGGTAATATCCTGTAAGCAGTTGAATGTTTACGAAAAAAATGTTCCTATTCCTCAATATCAATGGCAGCATAATTATGCAGTTAACGCATCATTCATTATTTCCGATACTACGGCTGTATATAACATCTACATAGTGCTTCGACATACAGATGCGTATAAATACAATAATATTTGGCTTAATGTGGGTTTACAGGCACCGGGTGATACGATGTTTTTTCAAAAAATTAATCTTTCCCTGGCTACAGATGCACAGGGATGGGAAGGGCAGGGAATGAATGATATATGGGAAGTCAGGAAATTATTGACTATGCAGCCTCGTAGATTTATTAAAAGTGGGGAATATAAATTTATTATTAACCATATTATGAGGGATATTCCTTTATCTCATATTATGAGTGTGGGGATGAGAGTAGAAAAGGCATATTAATATTGTTAATCAAAATTAACAGCTTTAATATGTTTAAAAGCTAAATCTATTCGTTTATTAAAACAATTCTTTATTTTGCATCTTTGGTAATATAAATGATACCTTAAAATGAATGTTAATCTTGATTCAAACAATTAAATTATTTTATACACGTGAATCTTAAATTGCTTATTCTTTTTTTTGCTGTACCAATTGCCCTTTCTGTTAATGCACAGACAGAATATGTGCAAAAAGGTGAGTTTGGTATCAGTGTTGGCGCTGCACATTATTTCGGTGACCTGAATACCCGCGCCTCATTAAAAAGGTTAAAACCTGCTCTCGGGCTTTTTTTCAGAAAACAATTTGGTAATTATGTAGGGTTACGTATAGCTGCTCACTATGCCCAGGTTGGTTTTAGTGATACGTATAGTAATAACGAATATCAGAAAACGAGAAACCTTAGTTTTAATTCAAATATTTGGGAACTGGCTTTACAAGGTGATTTTAATTTTTTTAAGTTTGTTCCTAATGATCCTAACTACTCTTTTACTCCATATGTAACTTTGGGTGTAGGTGTATTTAGTTATGATCCATATGCTTTTCTAAATGGGAAAAAAGAATTTCTCCGTCCTTTAGGTACAGAAGGACAAAATGTAGGATATAATGGCCGCAAGCAATATAGCACCATGGCGGTTTGTATTCCTTTTGGGGTTGGTATAAAATATAATATTTCTCCAAAAATAAACTTGTCATTTGAAGTTTGCCAACGATTCACCACTACTGATTACCTGGATGATGTAAGTACAACATATGCCGGTACCGGCATCAATGGTGATGCAAACAGCTTTCCAAATGATGCATTGAATTTACCGTCCACTGCAAAATTATTACAAGACAGGTCTTATGAATTAGACCCTAATTTTATTCTTGGCAGGGAAGGAAAACAACGGGGATGGAGTAAGCAAAGAGACCAATATATCATCGGAGAAATTGGTATTTCATTCAATATCGGCATAACACGTTGCCCATCATCCGATTAAAAGATTTCAATTTTTTACAAAAAAAAGCTAATTTTACAAACCCCCTCTAAGTGTTCAATTGTTTCTTTCCAAAGAATAACAAATCATAATCTTTTACATTCTGTGATGAAACCATAGTTTTCACGGTAAAAAACCAAACTATGGCGTTCATTCGCTACCATATTATTACTACAGTAATAATGCTTATGCTTTGTATTAATACAAGGTCTCAAATTATTTATTATCCTTTAAACGCTTCAAGCCTGTTAAGATCAACTGCACAGGATGCTGCTGAACTTTTTGGTAATGCCATTTCGGGGAGTAATTTTTCAATACAGGAATTTATTGTAATCCCATCTTCAGGTATCGTTTTCGTTTATGATTCAACCATTTCTGACAACCAGTTGTGTAAAGTTGAAAGTGATGGCAGTAATGTTTTAAAATTTACCGCTGCAGAGGATAATGGTTTGATCTTTGGGTTTTATCGATATCTTAATGAATTGGGTTTTAAATTTTATTTGCCGGGAACAATCTGGCAGGTAACAGTTGCATTAACCAGTCCTTACAAAGTCATCAGCAAATCTTATACGAGTATCTACAAGTACAAAAGCTGGTTCATTAGCGGTGGCCATAATCGCTGGGCAATGGACAACAATAATAATTATGGATGGGATACCTATTATGGTATGAATGGTCATAATTGGGCATTATACCAAAGAAGAAATGGTATGCTTGGAACGTATCGCTTTACCGGACACAGAGGCGATATTATGTCGGGCAATTATTTAACAACATTACAGAATAATCCATGTTATGTAGCCTGTTATAATGGTTCAAGAAGTGCAACTGCACAATCAGTTCCCGATGTGAACAATACAGCTGCAATGCAACTTTGGAGCAATACAATAGAGCAAAAATATAGCTCATTTAAAAATATTATTTTCGGAAATATTCCACTGTATGCTGATCATTACAGGAATTTTAATTTCTTTTATAACCGCATTGGAATAGAGGTTCCGGATGGCTCACATTGGGGGAATTCTAATGACAATTCCGGCTGTAGTAATTATGAGTATAAAAATGAATGTGATCAGAATTTTATCCTGGCAAATTTTACTGCACAAAAATTAAATACGGTATATCCGGGCAAAAACCTGCAGCTATATGCTTATTCAAGCCATGCAGATGTACCTTCTTCAAGTATTACGATCAACAACAATATTGATATACAAGTAGTTTCCTCCGCATTTCAAAATGAATCCAGTGCAAAAGGGTTACTCAACAGGTGGTATCATAAATCAAATAATGTTTCAGAGTATCAATATATGAATATACCCCAGTGGGGCGGAGAAACACCTTTGTTTTTTCTGAATGATCTAAAGGTTACATTAAAACGTTTGAAAGATAAAAACAGCCAGGGTATTTTATGGGAAGCATCTCCTGCAAAATTTGCCAGTCTGCCATTTTTATTGGCAGCAAATGAAAATATGTTAACTCAACAAGAAGTGGATAGTTCCATAAGTAATTTTTGCAAAAATATGTTTGGCCCTGCAGCTGGAAGTATAAATAAATTGCTGCACAAATGGTCATCTGATAATACGGTTACAGTAGGCGATTTTATCCCGGATAATAAATATAAACTACCCTTATATTTTCAAATGCTCAACAAAGCCGTTTTAGAAACACAACAATCATATGAGATCATAAAACAAAGGATCAGGGAATTAAAAGCATACCTGCATTATATGGTATTATATTATGATTGGCTTTTTGACCAACGAACCAATCAGGCAAAGATCTCAAAAGCTGCATCAGTTTGTTTATACCTGGCAAAAATAAATAAGCTGCAACTGGTGAACAGCTATTTTATCATTTCAGATATTGTTAGCAGGTATGCTCCAACAGATTCTTTTTATACTGCTTATAATTCTCTTAATGGTACCGCATATCAAAATGGCAATCTCCCGTTAATTACAAATGCAGAGATAGATGCAGATTATCTCAATGATTTTAATAATATAGGATTAAAAATTCCGGAGTATAATTTATTAGAAGCAGCTAATATCATTGATAAGATAAATAGTTTAAATGTTATTCCTATAGACAAGATCAATGTAAAAATTGGTTATACAAACGGAGCAAATTATCCAAATAGGGCAGAATTCTTTATTAATGCAGTTACAGCAGGAAGCTTTACAATAAGCTATAACCCTCATTTTAATTTGTTGAGTAGAGGTGTTATCAATTTTACAGTGGAGGCTGCCGATAAGGCACTGGAAATAATAAAAGATTTTTCTTTAAAATCAAATACCTCTGCAGGCCAGCTCATAATCAACCTGCCTCATTCAGGTGTTTACAAGTTATCAGTTGTATCAAAATACCAATCATCCGTAAACTTAATTATTAATACAAATGGCCATTATTTTTATAAGAACACTGCATTTCTGGGTAATAAAACAGAGAACTACCGTTCAGACCTTGCCAGCCTGCCCGGCTTTTTTTATGTTCCAACTGGGTTACAAAAAGTTTACTTTAGCATAAATAATTCCAATTCCGGAGGTAACGGATTCTCAACACCAGAACAAATAAGTACTGCATTTCTTTTTAAAGATAGTTATGGAAACCGGGTAGAGCCCATACTTGCATCTGCTGATGATTCATCATTATTTTATATTGATATTCCCTTAAATCAAAGTGGTAAATTCTGGCAGACTTTTAAAATGGAACAGTATAATCTGTGCTTTGCAAATATCAATAATATACTTGTATTCGCCAGGAGAAAACCATGTTCCAAAGTTGATTTTAAGATTACAGTTAATAATAAGAATGGTAATTGCCTGACTCATCTTTCTGCCCTTTCAAATACAGAAATGATTCTTAAATGGGAGATTTATGATTCACAGCGTTTAATGTACTATGGGAATGAAAAAGAAATTGATTTGCCGGATTATGTATCTCCGAATTCAACAGTTACTTTATTTGGAGAGGAAAATTGCATTTCATCCAAACGTATAGCTGATGAAGCTAATTATTTCAAACAAAAAGAAGCTTGTGCAAACGGTGCTCCTATTCCCGTTATTAACCCGGCATTGACTATATTCCCTAATCCATCTTTGAGTGTGTTTTTCTTTAATATGAATGGCATTAGTCAAAATGCTGAAGAAATAATTATTATGAACTCACAAGGGAGCATAGTAATGAAAACAAAAAATATCAACCGGGTAAATCTTTCATTTCTGCCATCGGGCATTTACATATACAGGCTGTTTATAGAGAATAAACATTACACTGGAAAGCTTATTAAATTATAACATCAGTTGATGTAAGGTATTCTGTTAAAATTTGTTACTTTTGCAGCCCAAAATCAGGTGCCGTACCTGATCTTATACAGTTTACAATTATATGGCTTTAAAAGAAATGATAGATATTGACAGGTTGCCATCTCATATTGCCATTATTATGGATGGGAATGGCCGTTGGGCGAAGGAAAAAGGGGAAGACCGTCTTTTTGGCCATTTACATGGTGTTGAAAGTGTCAGAAATATTGTCGAAGGCGCTGCTGAGCTGGGCATTAAATACCTTACTTTATATGCATTTAGTACTGAAAACTGGGACAGGCCGGAAAATGAAGTGGCCGGTTTAATGGAATTACTAATCGATACTATCAGGAAAGAAGTTCCAACACTGAATAAAAACAATATCAAACTTCATGTAATCGGAGATATTAATATGCTCCCTGAAAATGCACAAATTGAACTTTCTGAAGCAAAAAGAGAGACAGCTTCTAATACGGGATTAAATCTTATTATGGCATTGAGTTATAGCAGCAGATGGGAAATCGTACATGCCATTCAGCAAATAGCCACAGAGGTAAAAAAAGGTAAAATATCTCCAAATGAGATAACGCAGGATACCGTAAATAATTATTTATCAACAAGTGATTTCCCTGATCCTGAATTAATGATAAGAACAAGTGGAGAATACAGGATCAGCAATTTTCTTTTATACCAGTTGGCATATACAGAATTATATTTTACTGATACACGCTGGCCAGATTTTAGAAAGGAAAATTTATATGATGCAATATTAAATTTTCAGCAAAGGGAAAGAAGATTTGGAAAAACAGGGGAACAAATCAACACATAACATATTTTATTGAAATGGATGCTGTTTTATACATCTTAATAGCAGAGATATTTCATTTAACAAATAGTTTTCATTAATGGGCTTAATTTGCCGCACGTAAAAAACCAATTGATGCACAGGATTTACCAGAACCTTTTTTTGATTACTGTTTTATTTTTGACAAGGCATCATGTTCATGCACAAATTTCCGATAGTAATGCTGTATCTGTAAATCCGGCCCTCCAGGAGATCTTCAATTCAAGGACACCAAAAGAATATACCATTGCTCAAATTACCGTTACCGGCTCAAAATCTTTTGATCAGAATTTAATTGTATCAATATCAGGCCTTGCTGTAGGAGATAAAGTTCAGATACCCGGAACAGATATTTTTGGTAAAGCAATTGCAAAACTCTGGAAACAGAGTCTGGTATCTGATATTCAGATATTTTTTACCAGGCTCGAGGGTACAGAATTATTCATTGAAATGCAAATTATTGAAAGGCCAAGGTTATTGGATTTTAAATTTACCGGAATAAAAAAGGGTGATAAAGATGATCTGGAAACAAAAGTTGGGTTATCAAAAGACAGAGTTCTTACAGAAAATATGAAACTGAGCGCAGTGGAAGCAATAAAAAAATTTTATGGAGATAAAGGTTTTTTAAGTGCAGTTGTGGATATGAAGGAAGAACCAATAATTGGTGTAAACAATGCAGTTGCTTTAACATTCAACATTGCAAAAGGCAATAAAGTAAAAGTAAACTCCCTAAATTTTACCGGAAACGAAACTGTTTCTGAATTGAAACTAAAAAAACAAATGAAAGGAACAAAGGAAATGACAAGGATCACTTTGTTTCCAGAAAAAGTTATAAGTCCTTTTGGAGATACTGCAAAAGGCAAATCATTTAATCAATATTTAAAAGATGTTGATTATATGTCTCCTACCAAAACGAGAGATTATTTAGACCCGTATTTTAGGGTTAAAGGTTTTAGTGGCTCTAAATTCAACATTAAGAAATACAATGATGATAAAGAGAGTGTGCTAAGTTTTTATAATTCACAAGGATACCGGGATGCCGAATTGGTTGCCGATACACAGATGTATAATGTAAGAGGGAATGTAAATATTGATATCAAAGTAAGCGAAGGAAAAAAATATCATTTTGGAAATTTAGATTGGACAGGGAATACAAAGTATTCTGATTCGATACTAAATCTATTTCTTGGAATAAAAAAGGGAGATATTTATAACCTGGAATTGCTAAACAAAAGATTGGGAAAACAACTTACTGCCGAAGGTGGTGATGTTGGAAGCCTTTACCAGGATGATGGCTATCTTTTTTTCAGGATCGAGCCTATAGAAACGGCTGTTTACAATGACACAATAGATTTTGAATTACGTATGACTGAGGGTCCGCAGGCATCATATGGCAAAATAACCGTTTCAGGAAATGATAAAACAAAGGATTATGTTATCCTTCGTGAGTTAAGAACAATTCCAGGAGAAAGATTCAGCCGTTCTGATATTATCCGAACACAAAGAGAATTATCTCAATTGGGATTTTTTAATCCTGAAACGATCAATCCACAGGTTACACCAAATTCAGATAATGGCACCGTTGATATAAATTGGCAGGTAGAAGAAAGATCTGCAGATCAGTTGGAACTGTCTGCAGGCTTTGGAGGTGGTATCGGCTTAACAGGTACGCTTGGAGTAACATTTAATAACTTCTCTTTAAAAAATATTACAAGGAAATCAAGTTGGGATCCTTTGCCTTCCGGCGATGGTCAAAAGCTAAGTGCGAGGATACAATCAAATGGAAAAGCATTCCGTTCATATAACTTTTCTTTTACCGAACCATGGCTTGGAGGTAAAAAAAGGAATTCGTTTTCTATTAGTTATTTTAATACAAAATATGCAAATGCATTTGATCAATCCGGTGGTTATTGCAAGTCTTGTGGCGATACATCCTATGTAAAAACGATAGGTATTAGTGTATCATTAGGTAAGCAATTAAAAAAACCAGATGACTTTTTTAATCTGATCTACTCATTAAACGTTCAACAATATAAGTTAAAAAACTATCCAAATATTTTCAAAGGTATTAGTAATGGACCATCAACAAATATTAGTTTAAAAGTCACTTTATTGCGTAATTCTGCCGGACCAAACCCGATCTTTCCAACAAGCGGATCTAATTTTTTAGTTAGTGGCCAGGTTACGCTTCCTTACTCACTCCTGGGTCTTACATCACCGCAGGATAATCCATACAGATATCCTGAATTTCATAAATGGCGTGTAAATGCAGAATGGTATACACCAATTGGCAGAGCAAGGGGAGCTGAAAAAAACAAACAATTTATTTTAAAAGTAGCAGCTAAATATGGTTTTATAGGAAAGTATAGTCAAGATTTAGAAATATCTCCTTTTGAACGTTTTCAGTTAGGCGATGCTGGTTTAAGCAATACCCAAGCATTATTAGGATATGATATTATCGCTCACAGGGGATTCCCGGTTTATAGTTTTTCTAATCCAAAAATAAATCCGGAGGGAATTACTCCAACAGAATTCTTTACAATTTTTAATAAGTATACAGTAGAATTACGCTACCCTTTTAGTACGGGTGCAAGCAGCACTATTTATGGACTTTTGTTTTTCGAGGCAGCTAATGGTTGGTATAGTTTCAAAGACTATAATCCCTTTAAACTCCGACGTTCAGCTGGTATTGGTGCCAGATTCTTCCTTCCAATGTTTGGATTACTTGGATTTGATTATGGAGTTGGTTTTGACAGGTATAATCAGTTTACCGGCTTAAAAGGAGCCGCTAAATTTACCTTTCTGCTTGGCCAGGAGCCTGAATAATTGTTTTTTCATTAACTTGATTAATGGTTTATTTGTAAATAATATTATTATGAAAAAATTATTTTTGATCATCCCTTGTTTGTTTTTGCTGTTATTATCAGCTAATGCACAACGATATGCAATCATTGATTCTAAATATATTTTAGAAAAAATAACTGACTATAAAGATGCTCAATCAAAACTTGACCAGTATAGTCTTTTGTGGCAGCAGGAAATAGATCAGAAACAGGCTGCATTAGATAAAATGTTTAAAGACTATGATGCAGAACAGGTTATGTTACCCGACCCCTTAAAAAAGAAAAGAGAGGATGAATTGTATAACAAAGAAAAAGAATTACGTGATCTTCAAAGGAAACGATTTGGTTTTGAAGGTGACTTATTTAAAAAAAGACAGGAATTGATAAAACCTATTCAGGATAAGGTGTACAATGCCATTCAGAAATTAGCTGTTGAAAAGCAATATGATTTTATACTTGATAAAAGTGAAGGAATTACTGTTATATTTGCCGACCCAAAATTGGATAAAAGCGAAGATGTGTTGAGAAATCTGGGTGTTAAATAAAAGCGAATAGCAAAAATCGAAGCAACTTATTTTTTAAAATTAATTACTTATTAAACATAAAAATTAAAATAATAAACGCAAAAGAAACAATGAAAAAATTAATCTTAGCAGGAGTAATGATATTGGGAACATTTTTCAATTCGTCTGCACAAAACAAGATCGGGTATATCAGCATGGATGAATTGATAGGTGTTATGCCGGAAGCAGAAAAAGCAGATGGGGAATTAAAAGAATACCAGGCTTCATTAGCCCAGCAAGGCCAGGATATGATGAAGGAGTTGGGTGATAAGGACAGCTTGTATGTTCGAGATTCAGCTAAGCTTTCACCAAGTATGAAAGAAATAAAAAGAAGTGAATTGGTCGCTTTGTATCAGCGGGTTCAGGGCTGGAACCAACAGGCTCAGGAAATGTATCAGCAAAAAGCACAGGAAAAAATTGCACCCTTACGTGAAAAAGCAATGGCAACTATAAAAGAAGTAGCAAAAGAAAACGGCTATTCTTATATTCTGGATGCCAACTCGGTTATTGTTGGCCCTCCGGGTGATGATGTGGTAGGTCTTGCCAAAAAGAAAATGGGAATAAAAGAGACTCCCCAGGTTCCAAAAGGCGGAACAGCTCCTAAAAAGGGCAATTAAGAATTAATTTAAAATATTTCAAAGCCATCTGAATTAACACAGATGGCTTTATTATTTTTGGAATATGGATACACAACGACCTATAGGTGTTTTTGACAGCGGTTATGGTGGACTTACTATTTTAAAAGAGATAACTGCTTCCCTGCCTCAGTATGATTATATCTATTTGGGCGATAATGCCCGTGCGCCTTATGGTACCAGGGATTTTGAAACGGTTTATGAATATACGCTTCAATGTGTTAAATGGTTTTTTTCCCAGGGTTGTCCGATTGTTATTTTAGCTTGTAATACGGCATCTGCAAAAGCATTGCGTACAATACAACAAAACGACTTACCCCTTATTGATCCAACAAAGCGTGTTTTGGGAGTGATCAGGCCAACTTCAGAAGTAATTGGCGGATTTAGTAATACGGGTCATGTAGGTATTTTAGGTACTACTGGAACCATACAATCAGGATCATACCTTATTGAGATAGAAAAATTTTATCCCAAAATAAGAGTAAGCCAGGAAGCTTGCCCTATTTGGGTACCCTTAATAGAAACAAATGAACATAGATCTCCCGGGGCAGATTATTTTGTAAAAAAGCATATCGATGAATTACTACTGAAAGACCCAAACATTGATACCATTTTATTAGCATGCACACATTATCCGCTACTTATTGATAAAATAATGAATTATGTTCCGGATGGAGTTTCTGTTATATCACAGGGTGAGATCATTGCACATAGTCTAAAGGATTATTTAAACAGGCATCCTGAAATTGAAGCAAAATGTAGTAAGAATACGGAAAGAAAGTATTATACAACAGGTGAAATCAACGACTTTAATGGCCATGCCAGCTTATTTTTTTCAAAAGAGGTTAATGCTGAAAAATTAAAACTCCTATAAGTAATTGAAATTCAGTAAAAAAAATGTCAGAATCTTTTCAAAACGTTTTATATTTTATTATTAAACCCCTACCTTTGCCGTCCTTTCACAAGCAGCAGGGATGGTGCCCGGCTGATAGAAATGAACATTAACAATATTTTTAAAAGCCTGCCTGACGTCAGACAGGGAAAAATATAAAAAAATGCCTGGAAAAAAAAGAACCTACCAACCCCATACACGCCGCAGAAAATCTGTACATGGATTTCGCAGGCGCATGCAGGATGCAAACGGCCGAAAAGTATTGGCAAGCCGCAGAGCAAAAGGACGTCATAAACTGACAGTTTCTGACGAACACGGTTCAAAAAAATAGATCAGTATTTCTGCATTGAACAGTTCAATGTTGGAAAAATGTATATTAGCCTTTGCATTTGCAAGGGCTTTTTTTATGAATGGCTCCGGACTTTAGTCTGGAGTAAAAAAAATGATATTCTTTGTAAATTTTGTCAACAACCCCACGATATTTTTTCAGAAAAGCTGATAAATTAAAAAGCAGAAAAGTGATCGACATGCTTTTTGGTAAGGGTAACAGTTTTTCTAATTTTCCCTTTAAAGTGATCTGGCTACCAGAAAATAAAGAAGCTGTATTACAAACAGCCGTAGGTGTAAGCAGCAGAAATTTTAAAAAAGCAACTGACCGGAATCGTATCAAACGATTGATGAGAGAAGCCTGGCGTTTACAAAAAAACAGTTTACAGGGACATCTGATAGAGCAGGAAAAAAAACTATCTGTTTTTATTTTATATATTGGTAAAGAGGTTCCTGAATATGAAATAGTATTTGAAAAGATAGGTATCATCATTAACCGGCTTTTTAAATTTGCCGATGCAAAAAATTAAGTACATACTTAGTCTGCCTTTTATTTTCCTGATAAAATTATATCAATGGATATTATCTCCTTTGCTTGGCCCCAAATGCAGGTTTACTCCAACCTGTTCGCAATATGGAATAGCGGCATTTAAAAAATACGGGCCTGTAAAAGGCCTTTGGCTCACCATAAATCGAATGAGGAAATGTCATCCATGGGGCGGACATGGGTATGATCCGGTGCCGTAAAAAAATGAGGATGTATAAATAAAAAATAAGGAATAAGAAAGTTGGGTTCTTCACTTTCTTATTCCTTATTTCAAATTCCTTATTTCTTATTTACTACTTTCAAACCTCTCCGCCACCTTACTCCAGTTAACAACATTCCAGAATGCTGCTAAATAATCTGCACGCTTATTTTGATATTTAAGATAATATGCATGTTCCCATACATCAGCACCTAAAATTGGGGCACCTTTTACATCTGCAATATCCATCAAAGGGTTATCCTGATTAGGAGTGGAACTTACTTCAAGTTTACCATCTTTGACTATCAGCCATGCCCAACCGCTTCCAAATCTTGTCATACCGGCCAGGCTGAATTTTTCTTTGAAAGCATCAAAAGACCCAAATGCAGCATCAATTGCTTCAGATAGTTTTCCTTCAGGTTTTCCTTCCGCATTACCTGCCAGGCTTTCCCAAAAAAAAGTATGGTTCCAATGTCCGCCTCCGTTGTTGCGAACAGCCGGGCTGATACTACCTGCATGTTTTACAAGATCTGCTATTGATTTATTTTCATGATCTGTGCCTGCAATGGCTTTGTTTAAATTATCAACATAAGCCTGGTGGTGCTTATCGTGATGTATCTGCATGGTTAAAGTGTCAATATGAGGTTCCAGTGCTTCATATGCATAAGGAAGGGGCGATAATGTGAATGCCATGATATAAAATTTTTAATTTGTGAAATATATTAGATAGGCAGCAAAATTAACTCCTAATTGTTGAAAAGCATTTTTTTAAAACCAATGTTTCCGATTTCGGAAATATACCTAAAGCAATCCTGCAAAAGAGGTTGAAAGGCGTTTTTTCTTATCGTTATACAATTCAATATATTTTGCTTTACTTGTTTCATTTAAAAAACTACGGCTTACAAATAGTTTTACGCTCTCTTCATTTAAGAGGAACCGGCTAATCATTCTTTTGATCCTGATTGGAGTTAAACCTATTCGCTTTCCAAACTCAAAAAAATCATCATAGGCATAAAATCCGTAGGTTGAAAAGCTCGGGTGTTTATAGTCATCTTCATAGAACCCTTCTTTTAAAGCCACGTCACTATCATCAACGTGTAGCCTTGTATTGATCAGATCATAAGCAGGCGCTAAAAACGCATCTCCGATAGCTGAACAATCTATTCGGGAAAAATTTTTCAAGTGCGCATCCCCATTACTGAACAGGTAATTGAATACGATCAATTGAAAAAAAGCCTCTTTGGTTGCAATGGCTGCAGGAAAATACTGATCTATCAAGCCGGCCATGGCTTCATAGCTATAATCATACTTATAATTTTTCCCGGAATTTTTCCCGGTTACTTTAGCCAATGATGCAAAATCTTCCTTCAGGCAGCGGCTGCCATCTGGTTTTACATCAAATCGTTTTGTAATGTAAGCAAGCAAACCATCGTTAAAAATGATGAGTGCATTTTTAGCAACCGGCAATTTAAAAACCTGTGCAGCAATTTGCATGGTAAGATGCTCATTTGCCGGTACCTGGGTTACATTTAAAAGGCCTGCCGGTATTGGCTTTAAAATGTATTCGCCATGTTTATCTGTTAATTCCAATGTTTTCCCTGATAGCCGTAAAGAATATTTTTCCTGCACACCGGAAATAGAGATACGGGTTTTATTTTCTAAAAATAATTTTTGTTGAGCATCATTTTTTTGTGGAGAAGGAAAGGGAAGAATATGGCTTACTCTTTTTCCATTAAACATTTCTTTGCGGCACTTTGGCGAATATGTTGTAAAACCTTCCGCTAAAGTTCCCGGGCAAAACTGTATGTTTAAATTAAGTTCCATTTTTCTCTTCTACTGTAATGGCGCCAATTGTTTCATGAGCGCTTGTTTTTAATAATAAACCAAAGTCATCTTCTTCATCAATCTTTAAAATACGACATTGGGTTTTCCTGTTTTCTCCCTCGCTAAGCATATTATAAAAAAAAGGAAATAAATTCTTTGAACTATATAATTGCTTTGATTTGGGAAGTGTAACACTTATAGCCGGCAAATTGGTATTTGAAAAATAATTATCATCATAGGCAAAGTCATATTTTCCTTCATCTGATTCGCTTACAATTCCTGCAATTGTGTTGTTATAATAAACGGTTCCCTGTCTCATCACTCATTGGTTTAAATAATATTTTCATTTCTAACCCCAGCACATCCAATATTTTATGCCATGAAAAAATACTGGTGCTGCCCTCGCCATTTTCTATGGAACGGATTGTACGCTCGCTAATGCCAGTAAGTTCAGAAAGGTCTTTCTGACTATACCTCAACTGTTCGCGGCGGAATTTTATTTTTTTCGATATTTCTGCAAATTTTTCCATAATAACCGGCAAATTTTCGCCGTTTCTACTTTATTAAGTAAAGATAATAATTTTTAATTAAAATCGGCAAATTATTGCCTATTTTAATTAAAATTAATTAAAAAACTAATTAAATTAGTAAATAAGGGTAAAATATTGCCGAATTCGTGCCTATTTTTTATAACTGGGGCAAAGACCGAGGTAAAAAACTTAGTTTTAAACTTAATACTTTACCGTTTATTCTTAAAAAAATCTTTCATTAATCTGCCACTTTCATCTGCCAGTACTCCACCGGTGATGATCGTTTTTGGATGAAAAGGGTTAGTATCCCCTGTTGTTTTACGGTAACCATTCTTATCGTCGTAAGCACCAAATACAATTCGTTTGATCTTACTCCAAAATAGTGCTCCACTGCACAT
Organism: Ferruginibacter sp.; assembly: GCA_031422055.1. Taxonomy (GTDB): domain Bacteria; phylum Bacteroidota; class Bacteroidia; order Chitinophagales; family Chitinophagaceae; genus Ferruginibacter. The sequence goes on along the minus strand of JANOPU010000194.1, from coordinate 2,908 downwards.
CAAACAAGGTTCTACAGTTACAAATAAAGTGGCATCGCGAAGATATTTGCTTCCCAATGAACTAAAAGCAGATGTTAGCGCAAGAATCTCTGCATGAGCAGTACTGTCATTCAATAATTCCACCTGGTTATGAGCCCTTGCAATAACAGTATCATTCATCACAACAATAGCACCAACCGGAACTTCATCAATATCAAAAGCCTTTTGTGCTTCTTTGATTGCCAGCTGCATATATTGTTCATCACTCATCATTTCTTTACTAACTTTAAAACAAATTTAAGGCAATGCCATCTCTAAATGAACTAACCAATATTCGCAATTTTTTTGATACTGGCATTACCAGGCCTTATGATTTCAGGAAAAAGCAATTACAGAAATTAAAAAAGGCTTTGCAGGCATATGAAAATCGTATTTATCAGGCATTGTATACAGACCTGAAAAAAAGCCCCGAAGAATGCTGGGTAACAGAAAATGGCTTTGTATATGCAGAGATCAATCATACTTTAAAACTACTCAATACTTGGATGGAGCCTGAAAGTGTAAGCACAAACCTTCTGAACCTTCCTTCAAAAAGTTTTATCATGTCAGAGCCGTTAGGTGTTGTGCTCATTATCAGTCCCTGGAATTATCCGTTCCAATTATTATTTACACCCCTTGTCGGCGCTATAGCTGCAGGAAATTGCGTTGTTTTAAAATCGTCTGAATTTGCTCCTGCTACATCTGTATTAATGAAGCAATTAATAGAAGAAACTTTTGAGCGGGATTATATTTTATTTACCGAAGGAGATGGCGCTACAGTTGTTCCGCAGATGATGAATAATTTTGTTTTTGATCATGTTTTTTATACCGGTAGTACAGCAGTTGGAAAAATAATTTACCAAATGGCAGCCAGTAATCTGGTGCCGGTTACACTTGAACTGGGTGGTAAAAGTCCTTGTGTTGTTGAGTCAGATGCTGATATTAAGATTTCAGCAAAGCGAATCGCCATGACAAAATTTTCCAATGCCGGACAAATGTGTGTGGCTCCGGATTATGTATTGGTACATGCTTCTAAAAAAGATGAGCTGATACAGGCTATGAAAGAAAACCTTCATAATTTTTTTGGAGTTGATGCAAAATCCAGTGACAATTATGGAAAGATCATTAACGAAAAACAATTTGACAGGCTGGTCAGTTATTTTGCTGATGGAAAAATTATTCATGGAGGAAATTCTGACAGAACCAAATTATTTATTGAACCAACTTTAATAACTGATGTAAGTTTAAACAGCAATATAATGAAGGAAGAGATATTCGGCCCAGTTTTGCCAATACTTTCCTTTCAAAATACTACGGAGGCATTGAATATCATATCCAAGAATAAGAATCCTTTAGCTTTTTATATTTTTACTTCCAGTAAAGAAAAAGAAAAAGCATGGTTACAATCTGTTGCATTTGGCGGTGGATGTGTAAACAATGCAAGCTGGCACCTGACCAATCACAATCTTCCTTTTGGTGGACGTGGGTTTAGTGGTAGCGGGCATTATCATGGTAAATATAGCTTTGATACATTCAGTCATAAAAAGTCTGTTATGAAAACACCAACCTGGTTTGACCCCTCCATTAAATATCCTCCATTTACCGGAAAATTGAAATTATTTAAATGGGTGATTAAATAGTTTGTAGTTTGAAGTTCATAGTTGGGTTCTTTACAGAATAGAGCATTTATTTCTTTTTCGAAACTTAAATTCTACTATGACCTTTAAACGGAAATATCTGAAGAGAATAACACTGACTTTAGTTTTTTTATTCATTTCATTCAGTGTGTATGTAGCGATTGTAAACAAAAACTCAAAACAAATGACAGTAAGACAAAAGATATTAAAAGCTTTTTATCCGGCACTGATGTGGTTCACAAAAAAAACCTCACAGGGCAAAACAGCTCCTTCCAATAAAGAAATGAATCCACCCATATCTTTTTATTCTTTAAATGATATTGCGATAAACGGGTTAATATTTGATTTTTCAACTTTAAAAGGGAAAAAAGTATTATTGGTGAATACGGCTTCTGATTGCGGCTACACCGGACAGTACGACGAACTGGAAAAACTATTCCGTCAATATACAGATAAATTGATCATTATTGGATTTCCCGCCAACGATTTTAAAGAACAGGAAAAAGGAACTGATGAGGATATTGCAAAGTTCTGTCAACTAAATTTTGGGGTAACATTTCCGCTTATGAAAAAAAGCAGTATTGTAAAAAGCAATGCACAGAATAAAGTTTTTAAATGGCTTACTGATGCAAACCTTAATGGTTGGAATAACCGGCAACCGGCATGGAATTTTTCTAAATATCTGGTAAATGAAGAAGGAAAACTGGTCAATTATTTTGCACCGGCAATATCGCCATTGGATAAATCTGTAACAGATGCGATTGATAAAAAATATTAATCTTTGTGCTAATTTGTGCCTTAGAGCTTTTGTGGCAAAAACATAGCCACAAAGAAATACTAGGGAACTGGAAAAAATAAATAAAATTATATGTTTACCAAAACAGATATTGAAAAATATTTTACCGCAGAAAAATCCGAGAGCCTTGTTTTTATTTTTATAGGAATTGCAGCGATCATTGTTGCTGTTATTTTTTTCTTTTTTCTGAAAACAAATTTTTATAAGGGAATGGCATTGCCATTGTTATTGATCGCACTGATTCAAATAACAGTAGGATATTCAGTGTATAAAAGATCTGACAATGACAGACAACGAAATGTGTACGCCTACGACCTTAATCCTCCAGAATTGAATACTAAAGAGATTCCCAGGATGGAACAAGTGAATAAAAATTTTGTTTTATACCGTTGGATTGAAATAGCACTTACCATAGCGGGCCTTACACTTATTTTTTTATACAGGTCAAATATAGATA
>JANOPU010000193.1:0-19906 GCA_031422055.1 Ferruginibacter sp. | reverse complement strand
ACTGGATACTGGATACTGGATAATGGATAATGGATACTGTATAATGGATACTAAGACCAAAAACGAGAAACAAGAAACGAGAAACGAAACAACGAGAAACGTTCTTAATATGAATAATCAAAAAGAAACTGAAGAAGAATTACCGGAATCGGAGGAGTTGTATGAAAAACATTCGATAGTGATTGACAAAGGCCAGGAACCTTTGCGTATAGATAAATTTTTGATGAACCGTATTGAAGGTGCTACCAGAAATAAGATACAACAGGCAATTGAAAACGATTTAGTATTGGTAAATGAAAAACCGGTAAAAAATAATTACAAGATAAGGGGCGGCGATAAGATCGTAATCTTTGACAGTAATTCTCCTGAATCATCTGAAATAATACCTCAAAACATTTCGCTTAACATAGTTTATGAAGATGATGATCTTTTTATCATAAACAAACCTGTTGGAATGGTTGTGCATCCGGGTAGCGGCAATCCGGATAAAACACTGATCAATGCTATCGCATGGTATCTTCAGGAAAATTGCCCTTCCATTGATAAAGATGATCTAAACCGATTTGGGCTGGTACACAGGATCGATAAAAATACCAGTGGACTGATCGTAATGGCAAAAACTCAAAAAGCCATGAGTGACCTGGCTAAACAATTTTACAATCATAATGTTCATAGAAGGTATGTTGCATTGGTTTGGGGCGATTTTGAACAGGAAGAAGGAACGGTGGTTGCACATGTTGGCCGGCATCAAAGATTCAGAAAATTATTTACCGCATACCCAGAAGGTGAACATGGAAAAGATGCAATTACTCATTACAAGGTTTTAGAAAAATTCAACTATGTAACAATGGTAGAATGCAGACTGGAAACAGGCCGTACGCACCAGATACGTGTTCATATGCAATATATAGGGCATCCCTTATTCAATGATGATTTTTATGGTGGTGACAGGATCGTAAAAGGTACTGTTTTTACAAAATATAAACAATTTGTAGAGAATTGTTTTACGTTGTGTCCACGTCAGGCCTTACACGCAAAAGAGCTGGGATTCATTCACCCAACTACAAAACAACCGATGCTTTTTACCAGCGAACTGCCGGATGATATGAGAAATGTTATCGAAAAATGGAGAAAATACAGTCAGTTTAAAAATGCAGAATAACCCTTTGTGACATTATGACTTCGTAGCAAAAAAATAAATCTTATGCAAAACAAAATCATACTACTTATCTCATTAACCTTTTTTTCTCATTCACTTTTTTCACAAACAGTGATCAAAAGGGATAAAGAAATTGAACAAATGGTTAGAGATGTTTCTACGGATTCATTAAGATCTTATATCAATAGTATGGTTGCATTTGGCACCCGAAACACTTTAAGTACCCAAACAAATCATACACGTGGCATTGGTGCTGCCAGGAATTGGATGCAGCAAAAATTCAATTCATTTGTCAACCAATCTAATGGAAGGCTATCTGTATGGATAGATACAACGACATTACAGCCAGATAAAAAAAGAATTGACACAACTACCTTATTGGCAAATGTAATAGCAACATTAAAAGGAACTGACCCGAATGATAAAAGGATATTCATTATCAGCGGTCATCTTGATAATATGCGTACCAATGTTATGGATAGAATAAATGACGCTCCCGGCGCCAATGATGATGGAAGCGGGTGTGCAGCTGTGATAGAATGCGTTAGAATCATGAGTAAATATAATTTTCCGGCTACTTTAATTTTTGTAGCAGTTAGTGGCGAAGAACAGGGTTTATTTGGTGCTTATTTTATGGCTAATAAAGCACGTAAAGAAAACTGGAATATTGAAGCCGTATTGAATAACGATATCATGGGCAGTAACAACAGTAACGAAACTGATATCATCAACAATACAAAAGTTCGTGTTTTCAGTGAAGGACTACCGGCTTTTGAACTCGATAAAAACGCAAAAATAATTCGTCAATTTGGATTAGAAAATGATGGCAGATCAAGACAGTTGGCCAGGTATGTAAAAGAAATCGGCGAACGGTATGTAGAAAATATTGAAGTAGTAATGGTTTACCGTAATGACAGGTTTTTACGCGGCGGCGATCATACAGCATACGTTGAAAACGGTTTTCCTGCAGTACGTATTACCGAAATGAATGAGAATTATACACGCCAGCATCAGGATGTTAGAATAGAAAATGGAATTCAATATGGCGATCTGCCCGAATTTATAGACTTTGAATACCTGAGAAAAAATACAGCAATTAATTTATCCAATCTTGCTAATCTGGCTAAATCACCGGCATCACCGCAAGAAGTAAAAATTAATGTAAAAAAATTAGGTAACACTTCTTTTATCAATTGGAAAGCCCCGCTATCCGGTAAACCAACAGGCTATTATGTATTGATCAGAGAAACTACCAGCGCTGTATGGCAAAAGAAAATTTATACAGATAAGAAGGAAATTATTTTACCCTATTCTAAAGACAATTATTTTTTTGCTGTACAATCGGTAAATGAAGAAGGCAATGAGAGTTTACCTGTTATTCCCGGAATTGGCAGATAAAAATCATGTTTCCGGTTTTTTATTATGAGAATAACCTTTTACTAATTTACTAAATGGAAGAAATACCAAAACCAAATCCTGAACTTTTGTTTCAATTAATAAACATGGAAATGCCTTTTGGAAAATATAAAGGGTCGTTACTATTCAAACTACCCGTTAGTTACCTCGAATGGTTTTCGCAAAAGGGATTCCCGACTGGTAAACTGGGCATACTTTTACAAACTTTATACGAGATCAAACTCAATGGCCTGGAGTATTTACTGGATGAAATGAAGAAAAAGCAGATGTGATGTTGGCTTGAAAGCCACTGTATTGACTTTCCAAAAATCTTAAGAAATCTGATGAGTTGTAGTGTAGTATTACTAGTCCATGAGATCCCTCGTACCCCGGGATGACAATTCTGGAAGGCTATTGAGACAGATTGTTATTTTATGCCCCTATTCAAAATCAAATAAAGTAGCTGTAAATATACCTCTTTCCCTTTTCTTAAAGATCGCTTTCCAGTTACCGTTATACCTGATCAGCGAAGGCACAGTTAAATTTTTATACGTGCTCATCTGTACTTCCATATTCACTTTAAAATCATATACGGTTGCATTATAACTCAAAGAATAATTCCTGGCCACCACCTCATAAGTGCTGTCATTGAACCATGTTGTCATTTCATCTATTACAACATCATCTTCATTTCCGGGCTTCACTTTTTGCCGGAATATATAGCAGTAAGTGCCATGATAGAAATCCATGTCAATACTCATGTCATACTTACCGGCTAATTCATCATCAAATATGGCTGTCTTGTTACTCATGAAAGGTAACCCTTCGATCCTTTTTCCGGGATTAAAGAAAAGCATCTTCAGTTGCTCTTTATTCTTTTCCATCCCACTTTTCCCTTTAGTTGAAATAACAGCACCTTTAACAATATTATCTTCACCACAAACGCTGCCTTTTGTGAAAAATAATGAAGCATACATTTTAGCAGTATAATAATTAAATTCATGATCAGCATCATACATATCCCCTGTAACTGTTTCATCAATCACCTGCATCGTTCGGCAATTATCAGCATGTAACTGCTTTGTTTTACTTTTTAATGATGCTTTCATTGCACCGTTCTTATCTACCATTCTGATATCATTTTCTGCAGTGTATCCAAGAATATGGAGGTTACGGAAAGCTTTATAAAAACTACTGTCGTTTTTAATACGGTCAATAAAAGTGGGCACATTCAATTTATTGTCAATAACTACTTCAGAGAGTGTGATCACTTTTTTCCCAATAAAAACAATTGTATCATTATTAACTTGCGCAGCAGTATTTAAAACGAATAATAGGAAAATTGGAATATGTATGAATGTTCTCATATTAATACAAAGAAATCACATCTTTCTTTAAAAAAAGCATATCACCATAATTTTCTATATTTGATAAACTTAACTAAAAGTATTTATGAGAAAAATGTTGTTAGTATTTAGCGGTATGATTTTATTCGGTATTTCCAAAGCCCAATATTCAATAAAAGACAGCCTGAAAGCGCATTATGAAAAAACTTATCAGCAGGCTTTACAATACAATGACATCAATGTTGCGATCAATTCGCTGCAAAATATCATTACAGAAACAACTGATAACAGTGTGTTCCTTTTAAAGGACACTTTAGCGATGCTATATTTTGCTTCAAAATCTTATTATTCCTCATTAATGCTGTCAAAAGAAGTGCATCAGTCAAATCCTTCTAATATCAATGCATTGGCAAGAGCTGCCGAATGCTTTCAAAATCTGGGTGAAATTAAAAATGCTGTTGAAGACTATGAAAAAGTTGCACCGGTTTTAAAGAATCCCTATTACTACTACCAATTAGCTGTATGCCAGTATAGTTTAAAAAGAATTGCAGAATGTGAAGTAAATATCAATAAAGTTTTAGCAGATACTAATAGTAATAAAATTGGAGTTAGTTTTATTTTACCCAATGGGAATGAGCAAAAGATACCTGCCAGTGCTGCAGTTTTAAATATGAGTGCTGTGATGAAAATGGATGCAAAGAATTTTACCGATGCAAAGATCAATCTTGAAAATGCGTTGAAAATATTCCCTGAATTTGAAGGTGCAAAGCAAAACCTGAATTACTGTAATGAGAATTTAAAGCCAGCCAAAGCATCGTCTGCAAATAAACCAAAAGGTAAAGGATAGTTCAGGTAAAATGAATGATCCCACAGCAAGCAGCAAAGTATCAAAAAAAAAATTGCCACAAATTCACAGATTTAATACAATCAAAAAAATCTAATCTGTAAATCTGTGGCTATAAATATTTCATCTAGTGCGCAGCAAAGCTGCGAGGAATTTTTTTGATTAAAAAAGATGACCTATTGTATAATACATTTTGATAAAGTCATCAATGCAAATAATATTGCAACCCGCAACTCGTTTTTCTATTTAGGAAATACCATTCTGTAATCCACGTTTATCTTTCCCTTACTGATATCATCCAATTTACGTTTAAGCAAAGTGCGTTTTAAAGGCTTGATATGGTCGATAAATAATTTCCCATCTATATGATCATATTCATGCAAAATGATCCTTGCTGTTAAACCAATAAATGTAGTTGTGTGTGAAATAAAGTTCTCATCAACATAATTCAAAATAACGGATTCATTTCTAAGAATATCCTCCCGTATTTTGGGAATGCTCAGGCACCCTTCGTTATAATTCCATTCTTTTCCGTTTAACTCAACAATATGTGCATTTAAAAAAACTCCTTTAAAACCAGGCTCATCCGGATACAATCCTTTCTCATCATCATCCTGATTTTCAAATATTTGTTGACTGTCTATTACAAATAAACGGATATCCTTGTTTATTTGTGGTGCTGCTAAACCGACCCCGTTACTATTATACATGGTTTCCCACATATCTGCTAAAAGTTTTTCCAGTCCACTATATTCAGAAGTAATATCAGTACAAATCTTTCTCAGAATTGGTGAGCCATATGCAACTATCGGAAGGATCATTCAGTTTAATAATTAAGAAGTTTTTGTATTTATTAATTGGCAAAGTTAAACCATATAGACGTATGAACCAACCCGTTTTAAAAAGTAACAACACCGGCAGAATTGTCGTGTTGATCCTTCTTCCCGTTAGTCAGTGAAAACATTTTAAAAAAGATTATTCTTACATAAGAACATCAGGATCAACTCAGGCTAATGCTTAAAAGATATTCCTGCAATATGATCGTTGCAGCTATTTCATCTACTATTTTTTTATTTCGCCTGTCTTTTTTCTTCAAACCCATTTCAAGCATAGCATCTTTAGCCATTTTAGAAGTGTAACGTTCATCAACTTCTTTGACAGGCATATCAGGAAATTCTTTTCGAATTCTTTTGATTGCCCCTACTGCCAGTGAAGTTCCGTGTGTATCAGATTCGTCCCAGTTCTTTGGCATACCTATTACGATAAGTTCAACTGTTTCCTGTAGCAGATATTTTTTTAAAAATGGGATAAGCTCATTTGAAGATATGGTTGTTAAACCTGTAGCAATAATTTGTAATGGATCGGTAACGGCAATGCCGGTACGTTTTCCCCCATAGTCTATTGCTAATATTCTTGCCATTTTATTTTGAACGCAGATTTTTATAATGGTGAGGATTTACACAGATATCATAGATTGATCATAATAATCTGTGTTCCCTCACTAAAAAAAAATATCTATTAATACAAACAATGCAAATACAACAGATGCAATACCATTAGCTGTCATGAATGCGATATTTACCCGCCTGAGATCAGTTGGCTTAACAATCGAATGCTGATAAACCAGCATCCCAATGAAAAGAGCAACTCCGGCCCAATACCATAAACCAAATTTTCCATACATACCTGCAACTATAACGCAAAAAGCTGATAAAAGATGAAGCATTTCAGAAATATGCAACGCCTTCACTTTACCTAAAGCTGCAGGGATAGAATGTAATTTATATTCTTTATCAAATTCTTCATCCTGCAATGCATAAATAATATCAAACCCGCTTACCCAAAATAATACAGTTAAAGAAAATAAAATAGGTAAGAATTTAAATTCTCCTGAAACGGCTAAATAAGCTCCGATGGGTGCAAGACTTAAACCTACTCCAAGAACTAAATGACACAACGCAGTAAATCGTTTGGTATAACTGTAAAACAAGACTACAAATAATGCAACAAAACTTAAATAAAAACAAAGTAGATTAATGAACCAGCAGCAAATGATAAATGCAATACAATTAAATAAAACAAATAACAATGCGCTATTTGCATGAATCACACCTTTAGGAATTTCCCGAATAGCAGTACGGGGATTTTTTGAATCAAAGTTTTTATCCAACCACCGGTTAAAAGCCATAGCTGCACTGCGGGCAAAGATCATACAGAGAACAACCAGCATAAATTTTATAATATTGTTCTTCTGCACTACGAAATTTGTAATACCATTACCCAACCCTGTTACTTTGCTGAAGTTCCCGACTGAATGATTGTCAATTATTCCTAAAAAAAATCCAATCATTGCAAAAGGCATTGCAAAGATCGTGTGGGAGAATTTTATAAGTGAGAGGTAGTTTTTTACCGTTGCCATTTTTAAGAATATTCAATAACGAATTTATTAATACTAATATCGAAGCAGGCATTTAGATCATCATTCGAAATACCCCGTCCGACCCGGTCATCCGGGCGGGCTTGTTCCTTATTCGATATTCTTCATCCTCGTCCTGACGATCTCCCACAACACCACCCCTGCTGCTGTTGCAATGTTTAACGAATGCTTCATACCAAGCTGCGGTATCTCTATACATGCATCACATTGCACTATGGTATCCTGCTCTACACCGGTAACCTCATTACCAAAGATAACAGCGATCTTATCATCTTTTTTAAAATCCATGCATTGAAGTGGTTGGCTATTTACAACCTGCTCTACTGCATATACCTTATAACCATTCTTTTTTAATTGAAAGATAGCTTCTGAAGCAGAAGGAAAATATTGCCAGTCTACTGAATCTTCTGCACCCAGAGCTGTTTTTTTAATTTCCTTATGAGGAGGTTTTGCGGTATAGCCAGTGATGTAAATTCCTTCCAGTAAAAATGCATCTGCCGTTCTAAAAAGGCTACCAACATTATAGGCACTTCTTACATTTTCGATAACTGCAATAACCGGTGTTTTTTTGGAACGTTTGAATTCTTCTATTGATTTCCGGTTCAGATCGTCCATGCTCAATTTCTGCATGCTGCAAAGTTAACAGGTTTTGAATAGCCGGTAATGCGATAAGCGGTAAAAATGTTTCCTTGCTATAAATAGAATAAAACGTCATCCGGCATAAACAGCTATGCAGTTTCCTTTTCCATTTTTGCAAATTTTTCATTGGCTTTTAATTCTGCAAAATATTTTGCTGCCTGTACAAAATTCACAAATAAAGGATGAGGGTTTTCAACGGTACTTTTTAATTCAGGATGATACTGAACACCAATAAAAAATGGATGATTACTCAATTCTACAATTTCAACTAAACCTGTTGCAGGATTCTTTCCGCTGGGCATCAATCCTGCATTTTGAAAATCGTTGATATAATTATTATTGAACTCCCAGCGGTGACGGTGACGTTCGCTGATTTCAGTTTTTGCATAGATCCTGTGTGCCAGGCTTGCTTCAGCAATATGGCAAGGATATGCACCTAAACGCATGGTTCCCCCTTTTTTCTTTATTTTTTTCTGCTCTTCCATCAACGCAATTACAGGGTAATTGGTTTTAGTATCCATTTCCGTTGAATTTGCTTCGTGCCAGCCTAATACATTTCTGGCAAATTCTATCACTGCCATTTGCATACCCAAACAAATACCAAAGAATGGCATTCTGTTTTCTCTTGCATATTTTACTGCGGTAATTTTACCTTCAACACCCCTTGAACCAAATCCAGGAGCCACTAACAGCCCATCCAGATCCTTTAGTTTTTCATGTACATTTTCATTGGTTATAAATTCACTGTGTACATTAACGATCTGTACTTTACATTGATTGATAGCACCTGCATGAATAAATGCTTCCAGGATAGATTTATATGCATCCTGCAGTTCAATATACTTTCCTATAAGTCCGATAGTAACCCGACTTTTTGGATAATTTAATTTATCCAAAAATTCCCTCCACCTGGTAAGCTCAGGAGCTGCATATCCATTGATCTGCAATTTTTTCAAAACAATCACATCAAGTCCTTCCTGTAACATTTTTAATGGCACTTCATAAATGGTACCCGCATCAATGGCTTCAATTACAGCATTTGGTTTTACATTACAGAAAAGAGCAATTTTTCTCTTGATCTCTTCTGTAAGCGAATGCTCCGTTCGGCAAACGATCACATTTGGACGAACGCCTTCCTGGCTTAGTAACCTTACACTATGTTGTGTAGGCTTTGTTTTTAATTCTTTTGCAGCTTTTAAATAAGGGATAAGCGTTAAATGGACAACCATACAATCTTCTTCCGGCATTTCCCATTGCATTTGACGCACCGCTTCTACAAAGGGTAAACTTTCTATATCACCAACAGTACCACCCAATTCCGTAATAACAATATCAAACTCACCCGATTCACCTAACAACATCATTCGCCTTTTTATTTCATCAGTGATATGGGGAATCACCTGAACCGTTTTACCCAAATATTCACCTTCTCTTTCTTTATTAATCACTGTTTGGTATATACGGCCGGTAGTAACATTATTGGCTTGTGAAGTAGGAATATTCAGAAAACGCTCATAATGGCCCAAATCAAGATCAGTTTCTGCACCATCGTCCGTAACAAAGCATTCGCCATGTTCATATGGGTTTAAAGTACCCGGATCTACATTAAGATAGGGGTCAAATTTCTGTATGGTCACTTTAAGGCCCCTGCTTTGAAGCAGTTTTGCCAGTGAGGCTGCAATAATGCCTTTACCTAATGATGAAGTAACACCTCCGGTTACAAAAATATACTTGGCCATTTTTATATAAATTAATCTTCTTAAGAATCAAATAATTATTGATGTTCTCAGCTGTAACCCTTTATTCAACTGCATAGGCGTCGCACTCTTGTACCAATTACCTTTGCTGAACTTTTTATAAATAATCTGAACTAAATGACCGGAGGAATGAAAATAAAATCCTAGAGGTCGTGTAAAGATAAAAGGAATATTTGGGAGGAGGAAATTAGTAGGGATATTTTTGAGAAAAAAGGGTATTTAAAATGTATTTTTATAAAGATTGTAACGGAAAGAGCATTATTAATAACTTAAAAAGGTTTACATATTTTAATTTCATTGCTTATGAAACTAATTCTTGTTAGTTTTTTTATTTTAATGACATTTCCTGTTTTTACGCAGATAAATACTCCATTACTTAAACCAATTGATCACAAACAGGTTAAATTAAAAAAAGAAATTACTGAACTCGCTTCCAGGATCAACATAAGCTGGCTTACCATTCTTGATTCAAGAGATGATACAACAAACATTGGCTATACCCCTTATAATGAGTCTGTCGGAATATATGAATTCAAACCATCTCTTCAAACTGAACTTACCACCTGGTTTTCCAATTATTTAAGGATCAACGAACAAAATAAAACAGAAACTACACTTTTGGTTAATATTAAAAAACTAAGATTATCAAATGAAATCTCTCCAATAATATTTGAAAATGGTCATGCCGGTCAGCCTAAAAACGGTTGGGAAAAAGGAATCATTACCAAAATAGAATACTTTTTACAAAAGGATAGTTTTTTTATTCCGCTGTATCGTTTCGATTCAATTATTTCTTTAAAAGGAAACTTATACAGGAATGCAGATGACCTAATATCTATGGCACTTAAATTATCATTGGACAAACTATCCACTTTTAACCTAGATGCTGTTTTATCCTCAAATAAAAAAATAAGTATAAATGACATAATCCGCGTAAATAATCAAAAGTATAATTTCCCGATTTATACCTGTTCTGAATATAAAAAAGGAGTTTATAAAAATTTCGATGAATTTAAAATGAATACGCCTTCTTTAGTTGACTTTGATTTCATGAAGGGTGAATTGGGAGATATACTAAATATTAAAGAGGATAACAAAATATATGTTGCAAGGGATGTTTGGGGATTTTGCGACGGCAAGAATTTGTACATTAATTCCAGTGATAAATATTCTAAACTGGTAAGAACAGGTTATAGTTTTTATTTTATCGGAATGAAAGCATTAAGAAAAAGAGCATTTATAGATCCGTTAAAAATGACCGGTCTCGGTTTTGTTAATAATACAAATGAAAGGATCACAAAATACGATCTCAATAAACAGTATTACCAGGTGGATATGGAAACCGGAGAGGTTTATTAACCCTTCACTATTTTATTATAACTCGTTGCAATTCCTTTTATTAATGATGAGCTAAAACCCTGATGTTCCATTTCATTCAGTCCAGCAATAGTACAACCCTTAGGGGTTGTTACTTTATCGATCTCCTGTTCGGGATGTGAGCCTTTTTCCAACAATAATTCAGCAGCGCCCTTAACGGTTTGGGCAGCAATAAGACTGGCAGTGGCTGCATCAAAACCTATCTCAATACCTCCCTGTATATTGGCACGGATATATCGCATGGCATAAGCAGTACCACAGGCACCCAATACAGTAGCTGCATCCATCAGATTTTCATTGATCACAGCAACTTTTCCCAGTGTGGAGAATAATTTAGTTACAAAACTGATCTGGGTTGCAGCGGCATTGTTAAAACTTAAACAAGTCATACTTTGTTGAATAGCTATGGCTGTATTAGGCATAGCACGGAAGACCGGCAGTTTTTTTACAATCAGTGCTTCCAGATCTTTTATCAAAACACCTGTTACAACTGAAACCAATATATGTTTTGAGGTCAATGCGGCTTTAAAACTATTGATCACTTCATTAACCTGATAAGGTTTTACGGCCAGGATGATCAATTCAGCTTTGCTGACTGCATCAATATTAACAGCAGTAATCCTTACCCCTTTTGTTTCCAGATTTTTCAGTGTTGCCGTATTTCTTTTTGTAATAACAATATCTGTTGCTTTACAAAACTTACTTTTCAATAACCCTTCTGCAATGGCTGAACCGAGATTTCCTCCGCCGATTATGGCAATTTTTTTCATCATCGCTTAATTTAATAAAAACAATTTTCAGAAAGATATTTTTTAACATAATCACCCACTCCTTCTTCTAATGAATAAAAATCTTCTTTATATCCTGCAGCTTTTAATTTTTGCATATTGGCTTCTGTAAAATACTGGTATTTATCCCTGATATCTTCAGGCATATCAATAAAAATGATCTCAGGCGCAATTCCCATGGCAGCATATGTTGAATTCACCAGGTCGGTAAATGTTCTTGCTTTACCAGTTCCAAGATTGTAAATGGCTGAAGGAAGTTCATGCTCCATCATCCAGCAACAAACTTTTAAAATATCCTTTACATAAATGAAATCACGAAGCTGTTCACCATCATTAAACCCTTTTTTATGAGATTTAAATAATTTAACTGCCCCATCAGTTTTTATCTGGTTGAATGAATGAAATATCACACTGGCCATACGCTTTTTATGATATTCATTTGGCCCGTAAACATTAAAGAATTTTAAACCGGCCCAGAATGGCGGATGATCTTTCTGGTGCAATACCCATTTGTCAAATTCATTTTTTGATATCCCATAGGGATTTAAAGGCTTTAATGTTTCAACCAATTTATGATCATCCATATAACCCAGTTGCCCGTTACCGTATGTTGCTGCTGAAGATGCATACACTAAAGGAATATTGTTAATGGTACAATAATTCCAAATCTTTTGGGAATAATCTACATTCAAATGCTGGTGAATGGCATAGTTAAATTCTGCTGTATCTGTACGTGCACCGAGGTGAAAAATAAAATCAACTGTTGGTTTTTCCTTTATGATCCATTCAAAGAAATTTTCCCTTTCAACCCTTACTTTGAATTTTTTATGCAAGAGGTTTAATTCTTTTTCTTCTTCATCGAATTCATCAACCAAAATGAGATTTTCATACCCCTTTTCATTTAAAAATCCGACCAGGCAGCTTCCAATAAAGCCGGCAGCACCAGTTACTACAATTATAGATTCCTTTTTCATTGATTTTAATTTAGATGGCAGTCAAAGCAGAGTCTGCTTCTTCGCCTTTTAATAAATTTGCAATGGCATCATCATATTTATTTTTCCATTCATTGATCCTTCCCCAATACTCATTGTCTACTAAAACTTCATTTGCTGTTACAGTTCCCAATTCTGTGAAAGGGACATCCATTGATTGTAACAGGTCAACAACGGCATGTTTATTCAAAGGATCCATTGATATCACAACCCTGCCCTGTGCCTCACCAAACCAATATGCATCTTTTCTGATACCTATGGTTCTTTCAATTGTACCAAACCCAAATCCGCCAAAAAAACCGCATTCAACCAGTGCAATAAATAACCCACCTTCACTAACATCATGAGCTGAAACGATGAGTTTATTTTTTATTAATGCATGAACAGCCTGCTGCATATTAAATTCTTCATCCAGGTCAAAATAAGGTGCAGGTGAAAATTCTTCGCCAATTATTTTATGCAGATATTCCGATGAATTGATATCATTCCTGCTTTCGCCAACCAGATATATAAGGTCGCCGGCTTTTTTAAAATCCATTGTCATTTTTTCAGAGATATTATTCAACAATCCAACCATGCCAATTGTTGGTGTAGGATATACCGGCCCATCCGGCGATTGATTGTAAAAACTAACATTACCACCGGTAACGGGTGTGTCAAATTTCCTGCAGGCATCACCCATACCTTTAATGGCTTGAACAAACTGGTAATATACTTCGGGATCGTATGGATTACCAAAATTCAGGCAATTCGTTACTCCCAATGGCTGGCCACCGCTGCATACAATATTTCTGGCAGCTTCTGCCACAGCGATCATCGTGCCTTTGTATGGATCTGCATACACATAACGGCTATTGCAATCTGTTGTCAATGCCAATGCTTTATGAGTTGGTTTGGCAATGACCACCGCAGCATCACTCGGGCCATTGGTACTGGTATTTCCTGCACCCACCATGCTATCGTATTGCTCATACACCCAACGTTTGCTGGCTATGTTAGGAAGTTGTATCAATTGAGAAGCAATATCCTTTAGGTTTTTAGGAACAGGTATCCGTTCTGAATTGAATGCTTCAGTTTTTTTTAAGTATTCGGGTTTGCTGTATGCTCTTTCATATTGTGGAGCGCCGCCGCCTAATACCAATTCAACAGCAGGTAAAACCGCTTCAAGTGCTCCATCCATAAAAAAATTCAGCATACCATCATTGGTTACATCACCAATATGACTACAAGGGAGATCCCACTTATTAAATACTTTTAATACCGCATCTTCCTCTCCTTTTTTCACAACCAATAACATTCTTTCCTGGCTTTCACTTAACAATAATTCCCATGCTTTCATGCCATGTTGCCTGGTAGGAACTTTATCAAGATGAATCTTCATTCCGGCATTTCCTTTTGCACTCATTTCTGCAGTTGAACAGATAATGCCTGCTGCACCCATATCCTGCATGCCAACAACGGCTCCGGTCTGGATAACTTCCAGACAAGCTTCCAGTAATTTCTTTTCCTGAAAAGGGTCGCCTACCTGAACAGCTGGCAGGTCTTCTGCACTATTTGAAGTGATCTCCGCACTGGCAAATGAAGCACCGCCAATTCCATCTTTACCGGTAGCACTGCCAACAAAAAATACAGGATTTCCCTCACCTTCTGCTGTTGCAGAAACCGTTTCGCCATTTTTTAATATCCCAACACTCATGGCATTTACTAACGGATTGGTATGATAGCAATTCTCAAAATATATCTCACCACCAACAGTTGGTACGCCAAAACAATTTCCATAATGCCCGATACCGTGGACAACACCTGCAAGTAAATGTTGAGTTTTGCTGTCATTGATATTACCGAACCGAAGAGAATTCAACGAAGCGATCGGCCTGGCACCCATTGTGAAAATATCACGGTTTATTCCCCCAACACCGGTAGCAGCACCCTGGAAAGGCTCTATAGCGGAAGGGTGATTGTGTGATTCAATTTTGAATACCACGCCATATCCATCGCCAATATCCATTAATCCTGCATTTTCATCTCCGGCTTTTACCAACATCTTTTTCCCGTCGCGGGGCAATGTCTTTAACCATTTTATTGAGTTTTTATAACTGCAATGTTCGCTCCACATACCGCTGAAAGCACAGAGTTCGGTAAAATTAGGCGTTCGCCCGAGTTTGGTTTTGATGAGTTCAAATTCCTCTTCAGTTATTCTGAGTTTAGCGGCAGTTTTTGAAGTGATTTCCATAATTATAAGTGAAGAGATGCATGAATGGCAAAGGTAATGAGAGCAAATCTTTATACGAAACATGAAAAGCAAATATTTTAACTAACTTTCCACATCCAAAATTTGCACGCTTGTATTATCTCTTATTTTCAATTTATTTAGTAATCGGCTGTATTTTGATTACCCGTTGTTCGTTTATCAAAAAAACCCTGTTAACAACAAATTTGATATTAATACTCTTTCTATTAAAAATATTTGCCGGAATACTCATTGGTTGGATGTCGCAAAAATTCTATCCACAGGGAAATGATTATTGGGGTTTAAATGTAGCAGGTTTCGAAGAATATCAGATATTAATATCTGACCCTGAACATTTCTTTTCAAATATTTTCAGTTCGTCCTATAAAAATGGTTATGATGGTTTTTTTAGCTCATCCGCATCATATTGGAATGATCTTAAAAACAATCTGATCATTAAAACACTGGCCTGTTGCAATTTTTTAAGCAGGGGTAATTATTATATCAACAGCATTTTCTTCAATTTTATCGGCTTCTTCGGACATGTTGCTTTGTACAGAATATTTTCAAATATTTATACAAACAAAAAATGGCCTGTTATCATAGGTTGTTTTTTATTACCGTCAACTTTATACTTTTCATCGGGTATTCATAAGGATCTGATCGTATTGACTTTTTTGGGAACTTATTGTTATGCATTGTATTTTTCCGTACAAAATAAATTAACCCTGAAATATTTATTTATTATTTGTTCTTCAATAATTGTATTACTAATTATCAGAAACTTTGTCGCTTTATCAATAATACCTGCATCAATTGCATTCATCATTTGTAAAAAAATAAGATTGACTAAGCTGGTTGTATTTATATCAACCTACGTTATTGGACTTATATTATTATTCCTGTTACACGTTATAAAACCATCTTTTCAGCCTTTAAAAATAATTACTCAGAAACAGCAAGATTTTTTTGAATTACCATACGCATCAACACAAATTGATACACATCAATTGCAGCCTGATTTTATAAGTTTTTTTAAAAATATACCACAGGCTTTAAATCATAGCATGCTTCGCCCATATTTATGGGAACACCCAACAAAGTTTCTGATACCACTTTCTATAGAATTGTTTCTTTATCAGTTCTTATTCATAATTATGCTTATTTGGAATCAAAAATCTAAAGGCCAAATACATGCTTTTATACTTTTCGGCCTCTTTTTTACACTAACAATGTTACTTTTTACAGGGTATATTGTTCCCAATATTGGTTCTATTGTAAGATATCGTAGCATTTATCTCCCCTTTCTGTTAACTCCCGTTCTGTGTACAATAAATTGGAAAAGAGTACATAAATAATACATTATAATTTTAAATATATTATTTATTTACAACTAAAATTAAATTATTTTGAATATTTATTAGAATAAATCTCATTTTTAAAATATTTTTTCGTTTTTTTGGTTCCTAAAACTAAAATAAATGAATTCTTTACGTTTTTCTGCAATTGGCACATTAAGCAAAAATGCTTTCGATGGCAAAGTTGATGCTTCTGCCAGGATCACTTCCATTTTTAATGAAAATGTATTTACGTTAAAAACTGCACGGCATTATTTAAGTGATGATGCATATAAGAGTTTATTAGCATCAACCCTGGGTGGCAAAAAAATTGACCGTGCCATGGGAAATAATATTGCAAATGGTTTAAGGGCATGGGCAGAAGAAAAAGGTGTTACCCATTTTACGCACTGGTTTCAGCCACTAACCGGTTTATCGGCCGAAAAACATGACTCATTTTTTACTTTAAAAGGCGATGGCACTCCGATAGAGGAGTTTGAAGGTGCCGCACTGATTCAACAAGAGCCCGATGCATCATCATTTCCCAGTGGAGGTTTGAGAGCTACATTTGAAGCACGTGGATATACTGCCTGGGACCCATCTTCTCCGGCATTTATCATGGAAATAGGACAAGGTAAAACTCTTTGCATACCTACGATATTTGTTTCATATACCGGTGAATCCCTGGACACAAAAACGCCTTTATTAAAAGCACTGGTAGCATTAGATAAAGCTGCTGTTGATGTATGCCAGTACTTTGATAAGAATATATCAAAAGTAAACGCAACACTTGGGTGGGAACAGGAATATTTTGTTGTAGATGCAGGCCTGGCAACTGCAAGACCGGATTTGTTACTCACAGGTAGAACTGTTTTTGGCCATGCACCCGCCAAAGGACAACAATTAGACGATCATTATTTTGGTGCTATACCTGAACGCATATACGCATTTATGCGGGATTTTGAACAGGAATCATACAAACTGGGTATTCCTTTACGTACCAGGCACAATGAAGTTGCTCCGGCACAGTTTGAATGTGCTCCAATATATGAAGAAACAAACCTGGCAGTTGATCATAATACTTTACTGATGGATATTATGACAAGGGTAGCTAAACGCCACAATCTGATGGTTTTACTGCACGAAAAACCATTTGCAGGCATTAACGGTAGTGGTAAACACAATAACTGGAGTATGAGCACAGATACTGGAATTAATCTGTTGGCGCCGGGCAAAACACCAAAGACCAACCTGATGTTTCTGACATTTTTTGTCAATACCATTAAAGCAGTTCATGATTATGCTGAATTGATAAGAGCATCAATCGCAAGTGCAGGTAATGACCACAGGCTGGGTGCGAATGAAGCTCCACCGGCAATCATTTCTATTTTTATCGGAAAATATTTAACCGATGTTTTGAACCAGGTGGAAAAACGCGTAGGTGGTAATTTTGATGAACAGGATGAAGCATTACTTAAATTGGATATTCATAAAAGTATTCCGGAATTGATGTTAGACAATACTGATCGCAACCGCACATCTCCATTTGCTTTTACCGGAAACAAATTTGAATTCCGGGCGGTAGGATCATCTGCAAATTGTGCAGGCCCAATGACAACTTTGAATACGATCATGGCAGAAACGCTAAAGAATTTTAAATCTGAAGTAGACAGCCATATCGAAAAAGGAGAAAAGAAAGAAGTCGCTATTATGCAGATCATTCAAAAATATATTGTAGAAAGTAAGAAAGTTTTATTTGAAGGAGATGGTTATAGTGAAGAATGGGAAAAAGAAGCAAAGAAAAGAGGCCTTCCTAATATTAAAACTACCCCACTTTCCTTAGATGCTTTTGTCAGTGATAAAGCAAAAAAATTATTTGCCGATAACTTTATATACAAACTTTCTGAGTTGGAAGCAAGGCATGAGATCATGCTTGAATCCTATATAAAAATGGTACAAATTGAGGCCAGGGTAATGGGTGACCTTGCTTCAACTTTTATCATTCCTTCTGCAATAAAATACCAAAATATTCTGATCGAAAATATACGTGGTTTAAAAGATGCCGGCTTCGGTGAAAGTTCTTATTCAAATCAGAAACAAATACTGGAAGTGCTTTGCAAGCATATTAATACGATCAGCGACAATGTAGAAAAAATGATCGAGGAAAGAAAAAAGGCAAATGAGATTACAGATACCCGGAAGAAAGCAATAGCCTATTGTGATCTTGTAAAAGGAAAATACTTTGATGTAATAAGGTACCATGTAGATAAACTGGAAGTGATGGTAGATGATTCATTATGGACACTTCCCAAGTATCGTGAAATTTTATTTTTAAGATAATCAGAAACCTTGTTTTTAATTAAATAACCCTGCAAACGCAGGGTTATTTAATTTTATAAGTAATTAAACTTCTGTTCCTTAATAATATCTATAAAAGCCTAAAAAGTTAATATGAAAAAATATATTGGTTTTGGTTTATTCATCCTGTTCAATCTTACTTCTTTTGCACAAATACAAAGAAATGTTGAAAAACAAAAAGTGGATTCTACAACTCAGTTATCTGTATCGGTCATTGAAAATGATTCTAGAAAAGAAATACTTAAAGAACTGGATCTTAGCAAAGAACAAAAAGTAAAATTGAGAGAAGTCAATCAATCTTTGAAAGCATCGAAAGAAAATATTGAAAACAACATGGAATTATCCGATGTTCAAAAGAAAGAGAAACTGAAAGCACTGAAGAAAGAACAGATGGCCAAAATACAATCGATATTGACCGAAGAACAAAAAATTAAATTCAGGGAACTTAAAGAAAAGAATAAAAATAACTAACCATATTAATTTTTAATATTCATTAACGTAAGGTTCAGTATTTTTGATCTATGAAAAATTTCATCTTTTTTTTATTGATTTTTATTGGATTTACTTCTACAAGCCTTACCGCACAGGTAAAAAATTTCACAACAACTGATGAATATGTAAAAAAACTTGGCACTCTTGATAACTTAAATGTTGCAACGATTGCAGATACCATTACCCGAAATTTTTCTGATAAGTATGATAAAGCCAGGGCAATCTTTTACTGGATAGCAAATAATATTGCATTGGATCCAAAGGCTATTAAGTCAAATGATAATAAAAAGAAGGACCCGGTTGATGTTGTACAATTGCGTAAAGCCACACCCATTGGCTTTGCATTACTGGTGCAGGAAATGTGCAGCATGGCTAATATTCGTTGCCTCACCGTAGATGGGTATGTTAAAAACCAGGCCGAAGAGATCAATAACAAAGCGGATGAGATCAATCATTCCTGGAATGTGGTACAACTGGGACAAAGCCCCGAGCAATGGTTTTATATTGATGCCGCCAAAGCAAGTGGTTTCACAGATATTAAAATGACAACTTTTACCAGGTTATTTACCAGCGAATATTTTTTTGCTGATAAATTATTATTCAACCTGGATCATTTTCCAGACAACGATACCTGGCAATTAGGCCCTGGCCCAAAAAACTTAAAAGAATTTTATGCTTTACCTGTTATAAGCAATGCCGCATATAAATTTGGTTTACAAAAACCACAACCTGTTAATGGGTATATAAAAACAAAG
>JANOPU010000192.1:0-3141 GCA_031422055.1 Ferruginibacter sp. | reverse complement strand
ACTCCCTCTCCTTTGGAGAGGGTTGGGGTGAGGTTAATTAAAGGTATTCACTAAATATATTTTGCTTTATTCCCGGCCATTCATCTTTGATGAAACTAAAAAAAACAGTATCCCTGACATTACCATTCTCTGCGATCATATGCCTTCTTAAAACGCCCTCTTTTATTGCACCAATCTTTAACATAGCACCCTGCGATTTTACATTCAGTGAACTGGTTTTTAATTCTATCCTGTTCAGTTCAAGTTGTTCAAATCCAAAGCTCAATAATAAATATTTACAGGCCTTATTGATTCCGGTTCGTTGCAGTGAAGGATGATACCAAGTCCAGCCAATTTCAAGTTTTTTATGAGGAAATGTAATATTACCAAACCGTGTACATCCGGCATAACGTCCTGCTTTTTTATCATAAATGGCAAAAGGGTATGAGTTGCCTGCATTTTTTTCTATGAGTGCCTGGTCAAAATAACGACGAAAATCAGATTCATTTTTAATATCAGCACTGGTGAATACCCATAGTTCTTTTTCCATTGCAATTGGTAAAAGCTGGCTGAAATGCCTTTCTGATAATGGTTCCAGCCGGGCATGTTCATTTTCCAATATAAATTCTCTTTCGAAAAAATTGTCAGTTTTCATTTGTATATTATTAAAAAATAAGGATTTATGAATGTTCTTGCCTGACCAGTTCAGCAACAATCTTATCAATAGGTAAAGTAACGGCCATTGCGTTAAAATCTTCCCATTCAATAAATCGAAAAGTTTCTGTTTCTTTATTTACCTCATAAACTTTCAACTGTTCAGCATCAAAATCAAACGGCTTATTTCGAAGTCGAACTTTAATTTCCTCCAATGCTTTTACATAATAATAAATTGAAATGATCTGATGTTCCGGGTTAAAGGCACTTTGCTGATAAAAATCTGTTGTATAAAGATGTCGGATAATAGCCACTTTCAAATTCATTTCTTCCATGAATTCTCTTTTAAGGCAATCGATCGTGCCTTCACCTTTTTCCAATCCACCGCCACAAAATTTAGTATAATAATTTCCGCGGATAAACTCATCACTAACGAGAACCTGCCTTTTTGCATTTATCAAAATTCCATAAACTCTTATGTTGAACATTGTATCTTATCGTTTGGTCCTACGGAAATAATTAAACACTACAAATGCAAGGATCAAAAAAGATAATATTACCGGAAGCCAAAATGCATAGGGAGATTGCTGATAGGGTAATGGTACATTCATTCCGTAAATACTTGCGATCAACACCGGTATACTTAGAAAAATGGTAATGGTACTCAGTCTTTTTAAAACATCGTTTTGGTTATTGCTGATTATGCTGGCAAATGCATCGAGGGTACTGCTTAATATATTTGTATAAGTATTGGCAGTCTCCAAAGCTTGGGATGTTTCGATTATAAGGTCATCTAAAAAATCTTTCTCCTCCTGATCCATGTGAAGAAAGTCTGTTCTGGCCATTTTCATCATAAGTAGTTCATTACTACGCAAGGCATTAAGAAAATAAACCAAGCTTTTTTGAATACGCATCAACTGGAGTAATTCTTCGTTACGGATGGAGTCATATAATTTTTGTTCCAGCATATTACGACGTTGGTTGATCTCCTTCAAATGATCCTGGAATGTCATGGTTATCTTTTCAAATATCTTCAGCACCATCATATTGGGTTTATCGGGCTGGCGATTCTGAAAGCTATTCAGGAATTTTTTGATAGCTTCATTTTCAAATGAATTCACCGTCACAAGTTGAGAACCTGTTAAAATAATACATATAGGAATCGTTATATAAAATGCATCACTGTCATTGAAAGAATTATTTTCTGTAGGTGTTTTAATAACGATTAATTTTACATTACTTTCTGTTTCATAACGGCTGCGTTCATCAATATCAAGTGAATCCTTCAAAAAGTCAATAGGAATTGACAATGCATTACTTAATTCAGAAAATTCTTCCTGGCGCAGGGGAGGAAGTACATTCACCCATGTTCCCGAATCAGGTTTACTGACCTCAGTAGTATGATGAGAAATTATTTTAAAATATTGAATCATATAAATCTTTTCAGTTTATTTCTATTTCACCGGAATATACAAATTCTGCAGGGCCACAAAGCCAGATATTATCAAATTGGGTGTCACTAATTTTATTAAACTCCACACTTAGTTTTCCACCTGGTGTTACAACATCTACCCGGTTAAATCCAAGTGGATTGTGTGCTGAAACTAACGCTGCAGCAGTAACTCCTGTACCACAACTGAGTGTTTCATCCTCCACACCACGTTCGTATGTCCTGACATATATAGAATCATGACCAGTGCTTTCTACGAAATTAACATTTACACCATCCTCGGCAAACTTTTTACTATAACGGATCTCTCTTCCGGTATCTACAACATCTACATTAACAACATCATTTGCAAATTTTATTAAATGCGGAGAACCTGTATTCAATAGAACATATGATGCATGTTCATCTATTTCACTAACATCATTCATCTTTAATCTAATCAAATTATTTTTATCTATTTCAGATTCATGCACTCCATCTGTTGCTAAAAACATATATGTATATTTATGCAACCCCATGTTAAAAACGAAACGGGTAATACAACGTCCTCCATTGCCACACATAGAACCTGCATGTCCATCAGCATTGAAATACAGCATTTCAAAATCGTAGCCGGCTTTATTATTCAACAACATCAAACCATCACCTCCAACACCAAACCTGCGATCACATAATCTGTGTATTTGTTTTGTACTCAGACTGCTGAACTCATTATTACGGTTATCGAGTATAACAAAGTCATTTCCTGTTCCCTGATATTTGTAGAATGTTATTTTCATGTTGGCTAGTAACTAGTGGGTTATGGCAAGTGGGGTTTTTGCTTCGATGTTTGTAATTATTTTACTAAATATTCTGAATATCGATATAACATATTCTTTCAATTTATCTATTTGCTCTTGGTCTAAATAATTTAATAATATTGAAATCTCAATTTGGTTATCAATTTCAACTAATGAACTCCCGGATATTTCATAAAATCTCTTTTTCTCTTTCAAAGATTCCAGGGAAGCACCTTCTGCTAAATTACTGCTAACAGATATAGCAGCCCTTCCTAACTG
>JANOPU010000191.1:0-16514 GCA_031422055.1 Ferruginibacter sp. | reverse complement strand
TTTTTTTTACCGTTTTCATTTGAATGATATCCACCAGAAAAGCGAATGCCATTGAAAAATAAATATATCCTTTGGGAATTTCAAAGTGAAAACCCTCTGCCATAAGCGATACCCCAATCATCATTAAAAAACACAATGCTAATATTTTAAAGGATGGATGTTTTCTAATAAACTCGCTTATAGGTTTTGATGCAAATAACATGATAATAACTGTCACAATTACAGCTGTGTACATTACCCAAAGTTCTTGAACCATACCAACTGCAGTAATAATGGAATCAATTGAAAAAACTAAATCCAATATGATTACTTCAGAAAGTAATCCTTTATAACTGCTGTTCTTTGGAATATTTGGTTCGTCATCATTAGCAATTTCAGTTTTATGATAAATTTCTTTTGTGCTTTTATAGATTAAGAAAAGTCCGCCGAAAATAAGTATGATTCCTTTGCCTGAAAAGTCAGTATCAAAAAGGGTAAAAAGGGTTTTGTCCAGTTTCAAAATCCACGATATAAAAGCTAAAAGGCACAACCTCATTACCATAGCCAACCCTATTCCCCAAAATCGAAGTTTACTTCTTTGATTATCCGGCAACTTATCTGCTAAAATAGAAATGAAAATTATATTATCAATTCCAAGAATTACTTCTAAGGCAATTAGGGAAAGTAAAGGAATGATTGCTTCTGTCATATTTTAATTTCAACAGTTAGATTATTGAACCTGCTGCCAGGCCTTACCCGATTTATGCATATTCGATATTTCTTTCTTCCACTTCAAAATTATCTTCAACAAATAAAAAAATACCAATACAGTATGCTACCACCCCAACACCCAGGCAAAAATCAACGGCACAACAATAGTGGCATCACTTTCTACAATAAATTTTGGAGTATTGATATCTAATTTTCCCCAGGTAATTTTTTCATTAGGAACTGCCCCTGAATATGAACCATAAGATGTGGTTGAATCTGATACCTGGCAAAAATAACTCCAGAAAGGCACATCATGCCACTCCAGGTCCTGATACATCATTGGCACAACACAAATAGGAAAATCCCCGGCAATACCTCCACCTATCTGAAAGAAACCAACACCTTTACCACCCGAATTATTCCTATACCAGTCTGCAAGCCACACCATATATTCAATGCCGCTTTTCATGGTGCTAGCTTTCAATTCATTCTTTATAATGTAAGAAGCAAAAATATTTCCCATGGTACTGTCTTCCCAACCCGGCACAACAATCGGTATATTTTTCTTAGCTGCAGCCAGCATCCAGCTATTCTTAGGGTCGATCTCATAATACTGTTCCAACACTCCACTCAGTAACATCTTATACATATATTCGTGAGGAAAATATCTTTCCC
Organism: Ferruginibacter sp.; assembly: GCA_031422055.1. Taxonomy (GTDB): domain Bacteria; phylum Bacteroidota; class Bacteroidia; order Chitinophagales; family Chitinophagaceae; genus Ferruginibacter. Next base: position 15,149 of record JANOPU010000191.1, on the reverse strand, counting down.
CTTTATCATCAGCATCCTTCCATATTTTGTGAATATGTTGCTGTAATCTTCGAAACGCTTCTTCTTCGGGTATGCAGGTATCTGTTACACGATTATAATGATTTTCCAACAAATCCCACTCTTCCTGCGGGCTAAGATCCCGGTAATTCGGTACTCTTTTATAATGACTATGGGCCACAAGATTCATGATATCTTCTTCCAGATTAGCGCCGGTACAACTGATAATAGCCACCTTATCCTGCCTGATCATTTCTGCAAGGCTTAATCCAAGTTCTGCGGTACTCATAGCACCTGCAAGTGTAATCATCATTTTACCCCCATCATCCAGGTGTGTTACATAACCTTTGGCTGCATCCATTAAAGCAGCTGAATTAAAATGCCGGTAATGATGTTCAATAAAATTTGAAACAGGACCTTTACTCATAATAGATTGTTTAAGGCTGCAAAAGTAATTTTTTTTATGCAGTGAGCCCCTGATTGTTCATTGAGTAATGTAAGAATCTTTCAGGATGTTATTCCCCAAAGTTTTAATTATAGTCTTTGGGTCAACTTATACCGATTATGCTAATATTTAGTCCAATATTTTTTCCTATCGGCATAATACCGATTGGACAAACAATATAGTCCAATATCGGCTTCGCCTCATTGTACCATTTGTTTGATACCATCGGCATAAACCACTGTAAGATTTTTAAATTATTGGCATAATTTAAAAATCACATTGGTATTACTTTCAGTAAGTAATACTATTATGAACAAAATACAGTTGTTTAGACATTGTATCATTTTTGCAGTGAAATTAAGATCAATTTCAAAAACATACTTTTAATATTTATGAACATTCGAAAACAATCCATTCCTATTTTGCTTTTAATCCTAAGCGGTTGCTTTACTCTTTTATCTTGCAATTATGATAAAAAAAATAGTCAGGAAATTAAATCATTTGTAAAAGACAGTCTGCTCAGCGAAGAATCCGGGAACCTCTATGTTACCCCCGACCAATCGCCATTGGATATGATTTATTACCCGACTGATTATCCCGTATCAAAAATGAACGGCTCAGGTTTAGAAGTGCTGATTGCAAGAGTAATTTACAGCAGGCCACAAAAAAAAGGAAGAGAAATTTTTGGTAACGCAGAAAAAAACTTAAGGCAATTTGGCAAAGAATGGAGGCTGGGTGCCAATGAAGCAACTGAGATTGAATTTTTTGAACCCGTAATGATCGCAGGAAAGAAAATAGAAAAGGGACGATATGTAATGTACTGTATCCCCTACGCTGAAAAATGGACGATCATTTTAAACAGTAATTTGTATACCTGGGGTCTGCATATGGATAAATCAAAGGATATTTTTATAACAGATATCCCAACTGTTTTACAATCACCTCCCATAGAAGATTTTACAATGATTTTCACTTCTGCCAAATATGGAGCTGATTTAATCATTGCCTGGGATAATGTAAAAGCAATCTTACCCATATCTTTTAAAAAATAAGTTTTGGCTTTACCTATAGGATTCAGGATATTTACAGAATGTGTGGCATTGCCGGTATTATTTCTCCGAAAAGGTCTGTTATTAATTATGTTGTATTAAAAAAAATGGCGGAATCACTGGCCCACCGTGGGCCGGATGGGGAAGGTCTTTGGATCAATAAAAATCACCGGGCCGGGCTTACCCATCGCAGACTTTCAATTATTGATCTATCCGATGCAGCAGCGCAACCAATGCATTACATGAACCAATACAGCATTGTGTATAACGGAGAAATATACAATTACATCGAACTTAAAAAAGAGCTTAAAAAATCGGGCTATCATTTCAATACTTTAAGTGACACAGAAGTAATATTGGCTGCGTATGATTGTTATAAGGAAAGTTGCCTGCAATATTTCGATGGCATGTTCTCTTTTGCTATCTGGGATGAAAAAGAACAAACTTTATTCGCTGCCCGTGACCGTTTTGGTGAAAAACCATTTTATTATTACTACGAAAAAGACTTATTTACTTTCGCAAGCGAAATGAAAGCTTTATGGGTTGCCGGTATTGAAAAGTCGGTTGAAAATAAAATGATATTGAATTATCTTACGTTGGGGCATGTACAAAATCCTGCAAACAAATCCCAGACCTTTTACAAAAATATTTTCTCTCTGCCTCCTGCCCACTTTCTTATTTACAATGTTGAAAACAATCATTTATCTATTGATAATTATTGGGACATTGATAAACAAGCACAGGTAAAAATAAATGAAGAAGAGGCTATTGAGAAACTCGATAATTTATTTACTACATCTATCAGCAGACGATTACGAAGCGATGTGCCTTTTGGCACCAGCCTGAGCGGAGGCCTTGACAGTTCCTCAATTGTATATTATATTCAGAAACTCCTGAACGCAAATCCAGATAAGTTAAAAACCTTTTCGGCTATTTTTCCGGGTTTTGAAAAAGATGAAAGAAAGTATATTCAACAAATTGCTTCTGAATATAATCTGGAGAGTTTTACCACTATTCCTTCTGCTTTAAATCTTGTAAAGGATTTCGAAAAACTTTGTTATCACCAGGAAGAACCCTTCCCCTCTTCAAGTATTTACGCACAATACAAAGTATTTGAACTTGCTAAAACACAAAACATAAAAGTATTACTTGATGGTCAGGGGGCTGATGAAATACTGGCTGGTTATCATAAATATATTCATTGGTACCTACAGGAAATGGTAAGCAGGAATAAATTTTCCGGAGCAACAAAAGAAAAACAGCTTTTTCATAAAAATAATATCAATATTAATTGGGGGATGAAAAATTTTCTGGCTGCTTTTCTGCCTTCACATGCATCTATAGCACTTGAAAAAAATGAATATAATAAGATCATTCACAATACGGATATTACCAGTTATCTGATGAGTTATTTAAAAGGTCGTGAATGGGAAGGAATTCATAAACCGGTTGTTACAAAACTGAACGATATTCTTTATTTTAATACCATGGAAAATGGTTTGGAAGAACTATTAAGATACAGTGACCGGAATTCAATGGCACACAGCAGAGAAGTAAGGTTGCCTTTTTTATATCATGAAATGGTACAGTTCATTTTTTCTTTGCCTTCGAATCATAAAATACAAAATGGTTACACTAAATCTATATTACGCAAATTGATGGATGATAAACTTCCGCATAATATTGTTTGGCGAACAGATAAGATCGGTTATGAACCGCCACAAAAGCTATGGATGGAAAATCCTGATTTGAAAGATTACCTCTACGAAGCGAAAAGTAAACTTGTAAAAGAAGATATTTTAAAACCACAGGTACTTGCAAAAAAATCAAAGAGCCAACATGCCCATGATGCCAATAATTTCGACTGGAGATATTTATGCGTGGCACAAATGCTACATAAATAAACTGTCTTTGTATTTATATTAAGTAATTTTGTTCTTCAATAATTTTTAAAACATGAGTGATCAGAACCAATTAGCAAATAAGAAACCGGCTACTAAATTTATTCATGCCGGATCAGAGCCTGACCCAAGCACCGGTGCTATTATGACTCCAATATACCAAACATCAACTTATGTGCAAAAGGCCCCGGGTGTAAATAAAGGTTTTGAATATGCCCGTTCACAAAACCCCACCAGGTTTGCATTGGAAACTGCTTTGGCAGTTATAGAAAATGGAAAATTTGGACTTGCATTCAGCAGTGGTGTTGCGGCTACAGACGCAGTTATTAAATTATTAATTCCGGGTGATGAAGTGATCGCTGCAAATGATATGTATGGAGGTACCTATCGTTTGTTTACAAAAGTGTTCGAAAAATTTGGCATAAAATTCATTTATGTTGATACAACCAACACAGCAAATATTCAGTCAGCAGTTTCGCCAAAAACAAAATTGATCTGGATAGAAACACCCACAAATCCTTTAATGAATATCACAGACATATCAGCAACTGCTGGTATTGCTAAAAAAGCGGGGGCCATCCTTTGTGTAGATAATACTTTTGCCTCTCCTTATTTACAAAATCCTCTGGATCTGGGTGCGGATATCGTTATGCACTCTTCTACAAAATACCTGGGAGGCCACAGTGATGTTATCCAGGGTGCACTGATTTTGAATGACCAAAACCTGAGGGATCAATTATATTTTATTCAAAAAAGCTGTGGCGCAGTTCCCGGACCTATGGATTGTTTTTTGGTGTTGCGTGGTATCAAAACACTTCATGTACGTATGAAGCAACATTGCGAAAACGGTATTACGATCGCTCATTTTTTACGTAATCATCCCAAAGTTGAAAAAGTTTATTGGTGTGGTTTCGATGACCACCCAAATTATGATATTGCAAAAAAACAAATGAGGGGATTTGGTGGCATGATGAGCTTTACTTTAAAAGACGCAAGCCCGGAAGCTGCTTTGAAAGTGTTAACGTCAACAAAATTATTTTCATTAGCTGAAAGCCTGGGTGGAGTAGAATCTTTGATCAATCATCCGGCAAGCATGACACACGCAAGTATCCCAAGAGAAGAAAGAATAAAAAATGGTTTAACCGACAGTTTAATAAGATTAAGTGTTGGTATAGAAGATGCTGATGACCTTGTTGATGACCTGGCACAGGCTATTGGTTAATTTGAAATAAGCTGCTGTGAAAAAGCAACATGATTTAAAATATTTTTTAGATAAGAAGGTTGATGAATACAATCAGCCTTCTTTTATTTTAACTGACCCCGTTTGCATTCCTCACTTATTCAGTAAAAAACAGGACATTGAAATTGCAGGTTTTTTTGCCGCCATATTTTCATGGGGGAATCGCACAACCATCATCAATAAATCAAAAGAGTTGATGCATTTGATGGATAATTCACCACACGACTTCTGCCTGCATCATTCAGATAATGACCTGAAAAAACTACTTTACTTCAAACACCGTACATTTAATCCAACTGACCTGTTATACTTTATCTCGTTCTTTAAAACACATTTTGAAAAAAGTGATTCATTAGAAACTGCTTTTACAAAAAAACTAGCCAAGAATGATGAAAATATTGAAAATGCTTTGAATGGTTTTTACCATTATTTTTTCTCCCTAAAAGATGTTCCGGGCAGAACCATGAAACATATTGCTTCACCATTAAAAAATTCAAGTTGCAAAAGGTTGAACATGTACCTCCGATGGATGGTAAGAAAAGACAACCGTGCTGTTGACTTTGGTCTCTGGAAAAAGATTTCTCCATCACAATTGGTCATACCTTTGGATGTGCACGTAACCAGAGTAGCCCGTCATTTTAAATTATTACATCGCAGTACTACTGATTGGCAAGCAGCTGTTGAACTGACAAATGAAATGAAAAAACTGGACCCAAAAGACCCTTCGAAATATGATTTTGCTTTATTCGCTTTAGGGGTACTTGAAAAATATTAGTTCATGGAAAATGGTATTGAGAAATATTTAAACGAAACATTTGAACTAAGCATCCCTGTAAACAGCACGCGGGAACAATCAGCAGTTTTACTTGCCGAAAGGATCAATTATTTAATAATAAACGATTTTTCAATGCTGGTTCAAATATTATATCGTATCGATGTGAGCGAACAAAAAATTAAATCTTTACTTAAAGAAAACAAAGGAAGTGATGCCGGAAAAATTCTTGCATCTTTGATCATAGAAAGACAAACGGAAAAAACAAGATCCCGGCAACAAACAGGCCGGGATGACAAAAATACTATTGATGAAACAGAACGTTGGTAAAACCTTAGTGTTGCTGCAGGTCGCCTTTTGGTAATTTACGGGTGAACATCAGTTCCCTGACCTTTTCTTTATCCTCTTTCTCTTTTTTCAGATCGAACATTGTATGAAATACATGATCCCATAATGTACTACTGACCCCAAAACCTCTTTCATCATTTTTATAATGATGCAAGTGATGATTACGCCATAACCCTTTCATCCATTTAAAAGGTGGATTCCAGGCATGAATGGCATAATGCATGCTTCCATATATCAAATACCCAAACATAAAGCCGGGAAAGAACGGGAACACATTTTTTCCCAAAACCAGATACATGAATAAAAATAATACTGATGCTATGATAAGGCTTGGTGCTGCAGGCATAAACAACCTTTCCTTATCTCTTGGATATTCATGATGGTTGCCATGCAGGATATAATGTATTTTCTTTCCAAATTCGCTTTCTGCATGAAAATGAAAGGCAAATCTGTGAAGCATATATTCTATAAAACTCCAGAAAAAGACACCTCCAAGAAATAAAAAGAAAACTGATAAGCCCGTGAAATTTAAAACTTGAAATGAATAATAGGGTAATAATATCAAAATGGGCAGATACATTCCCCATATAACCAATGGATGAGTTTTTGTAAGAAACTCCAGGTACTGATTTTTAAATAGCTGTGCCTGTCCTTTATTATATATTTTATCGAATTCCATTAATACGGTTTATACACACAAATATACAAAATCATTTTTTTTACATGCAAGTGGTAATACTAAATTTGCCTACTTAACAAATTATGTATGAAACTGGTAACTTATATTAAAGATGAACATGAACAACTGGCTCTATTGGTTGATGGATTATTATATGATACTGACCAATTGCACTCAGATCTACCTATTAGTATGGCTATGTTTTTGAACTATTGGGACGATGTAATGCCACTTGCTTTAGCTGTGGAACAACGCATAAAAGACGGGCAAGGAAGAAAGATCATGTCTATCCCTTTTGAAGATGCATATATATTAGCCCCGGTACCCCACCCTACAAGCTGCCGGGATGGATATGCTTTCAGGCAACATGTTGCCTCAGCAAGGCGTAACAGAAAAGTGGATATGATCCCCGAATTTGACCAGTACCCTATCTTTTATTTCACCAATCACAATAGTATACAAGGGCCGGGAGATGTTTATTGTATGCCCGATCATTTTGATAAGCTGGATTTTGAACTGGAAACTGCTATTGTAATCAATAAAGCAGGCAGAAACATTAAAGCCGCAGATGCCGATGATTATATAGCCGGTCTAATGATAATGAATGACCTGAGTGCAAGAACTTTGCAAATGGAAGAAATGTTATTAAACCTTGGTCCTGCTAAAGGAAAAGATTTTGCAACTGCTATCGGGCCTATGCTTGTTACGTTAGATGAACTTAAAGATTATGAAGTGACCTGTAAAGAAGGCCATACAGGAAAGTCCTGGAACCTTGGAATGAAATGCATGGTAAATGGCATACAGGTAAGCGAAGGGAATGTTGGTGATATGGACTGGACCTTTGCTGAGATCATTGAACGGGCCAGTTATGGTGTAAATCTCTATGCAGGTGATGTGATTGGAAGCGGCACGGTAGGTACCGGTTGTTTTCTGGAATTAAATGGCACCGGAAAACTAAATGATCCTAACTATGACGCACAATGGCTGAAGGAAGGAGATTTAGTGGAAATGGAAATAGATGGGTTGGGAAAGTTGAGTAATTCGATTTTGAAGGAAGACAGTGATTTTAGTATTTTAGCATTGAAGAAGAAATAACCACAGAGAGTGAGAGAGGCAGGGTTTTCGCAGAGGTAAATTTATACTCTATGACTAAAGAAAAATTAAATGAGATTGGGGGAATTATTCTTGATGCAGCCATAACAGTTCACAGAGAATTGGGACCAGGGTTATTAGAATCGGCATATCGAATCGCACTAAAAAGAGAATTAGAATTAAGAGGCCTATTTGTGCTAATGCATGTTCCTGTAGAATTGATCTATAAAGAAGTCCCTTTGGGTAAATGCTACGAAATAGATCTTCTAGTTGAAAAGGAAGTTATTATTGAGACTAAATCTTCAGATGGAATAACACCAATATTTATGGCACAGGTAATTACTTATTTAAAACTGTATAATAAAAATTTAGGCTATTTGATAAATTTTAATGTCCCACTTTTAAAAGATGGATTTAAAAGGGTTGTTTATCAATTTTAATCCTCTCTGCGAAAACTCTATTAACTCATTTTCTCTGCGGTAAATAATTAAATATGATAATTAATCTAAAAGATATTAAACCTGCTGATGTACAAAATTATTTGCAACACGCCATTGCACCCAGGCCAATCTGTTTTGCGTCAACCATTGACAAAGCAGGCAATGTAAACCTGTCTCCCTTCAGCTTTTTTAATTTATTTTCTTCCAATCCCCCGATAGTTATTTTTTCTCCAGCCAGGAGAGTACGAGATAATACTACGAAACACAGTCTGCAAAATGTGTACGAAGTGCCTGAAGTAGTGATCAATATTGTTGATTTTGATATGGTTCAGCAAACATCTCTGTCCAGTTGTGAATTTCCCAAAGGAACCAATGAATTTACCAAAGCCGGCTTCACTGAAGAAAAAGCAACAATGGTCTCACCGCCGATGGTAAAAGAAAGTAAAATTAAATTAGAATGTAAGGTCATAGAAATAAAACCACTTGGAATCGAAGGCGGCGCAGGTAACCTTGTCATTTGTGAAGTGTTGTGTTTGCACATTGATGAAAGTATTTTAGATGAGCACAACAAAATTGACCAGGCCAAACTGCATCATGTTGCCAGGCTTGGCGGTGATTGGTATTGTAAAGTTGATGAACAAAGTTTATTCAAAGTAGCCAAACCAAATATGCAATTAGGCATTGGCGTTGATGCGCTACCGGAAAGCATCAGAAAAAGTACTATTCTCAACGGAAATAATTTAGGGCAACTTGCCAATGTACATGAAATGCCATTTGTTGATCCTTCATTTGATGATGATAAATTGAAACAGATCATCCAATATTATGCGATCAATCCGGATGAACTGGATACTGAGCTACATCGATACGCCAAAGAATTGCTGGATGCCGGTAAGGTAAATGAAGCGTGGCAGGTTTTGCTGGTAGACAATTAAAATTAGCTAACTATTTGAAATTGTGCTATTTGTAATCGCAATTAATTTTTTCATTTTTTCTCAGGCTAAAAATATACGCTTCTATTCACAGTAGATTATCTATTGCACTTCTGCATTATTCTTTTTATCTTTATTATTCAACAAAACCTTCAGATATGAAACAGGTCATTTGTTGCTTACTTTCTCTTCTTCTGGCTGGCTACAATGCATCTGCACAAACAGAATTGTTATTAAAAAATGACAAGCCTAAATATGATTTTCTTTTAATAAAACCTGCTCCAGTAAGGCATGATCAAAATTTATCACTTTTTAAATTTTCGATTTATACTGAAACAATAAAACAGAGCAATAAAGCATTTGCTTTTAAAATGCCAAAAGGGTATTCCATTTCCAGGGAGCCCGATTATGACGCTCCAGGTATTTTTGGTTCACTTCTTTCTGAGATATATATTAAGAATATGCATGACAGGTATCCAACAAACCCTGCATATCATTATTATAACAATGTTAGGAATAAATGACAGCCAACTATACCTGTTCTTTAATGTTGTTTACAACATGATCCTTTCATGAAATTAAACTGTTGTTCATGAAATATATTATTTTAGTATCAGTGTGGTCATTATTTAGCATTGTTGCCAATGCCCAGAATGATTCCATAAATATTAACTATCAGCCAACTGGTACTTTTGTAATTGATGATGATTATAAAGAAATGAAACATTTCTTATTAACTGTAAAAAATGATCCTGGTCCCTATTTTGTAAAAATAGAACATCCATGGAATTCAAAACTTTACCAGGAAGAATTTGAACAATGGTATACCATCAGCAGTAAGAAAGAATTGGCCGCCGCCATAATAATTGACAGCAGGTTTGTTATTCAAACAATGCCAACCGGTTATTATGTAAAAGATTTGAGGTGGATATCGCCGTCAAAACGATTCGACTACCATGATAGTGATCAATATAAAAACAGTGCTTTCGGAGAACAAGTTGCAACTGATATCATATATAATATTGCCAGTGATTTACTTATCAAAAAAAAATACCATTCCCGTTATAGTGCTGCTGAAAACAATAAGGCTTATGCTACTCCGTCGTTTCTTAAGTTTTAGGAATTGAATTATTTACCAAAAGAACCAAATACTTTCCTCAACAGGTCTGTTGTTCTTGCAGCAAAATTATTCCTGATATTTTTTTCCTCTTTTGCCACCAGATCAAACAATGCTTCCGTTGCTTTTAGTGTAACAAACCGGGTGAGGTCGGGATTAATTTTTTTAAAAGTTGTAGGGAAATCGTTGTACTTATTCACTATATCGCCGTAATATTTTGTAGCATTTACTTTATCCAGTGATGATTTTATTACTGGTGTAAAAGCTGCTATCAGTTTTTCTGTTGTCTTTTCCCTGAAAAAGTGGGTGGCACTTGTGTCACCATTTCTTACCAATCCGATTGCATCACTGAGGCTCATATTTTTGATGGCATCAATAAAAATTGGTTTAGCATAACCTACAGCATCCTCAGCTCCACGGTTAATCTGAAGGATTGCTTTATCTACCATGCTGCCAAATCCAAGGTCTCGTAAAGTATTTTCTATTTTTTTTGCATCCGGTGGAAGCAATACCTTATAGAACTGATCCTTAAAAAACCCATCGGCAGTATTCAATTGAAAAACTGCTTTACCCAAACCCTGTCCAAGCGCTTCTTTGATACCGTCAGCTGCTTCTGCCTCGGTAAATCCTCCACCGGTTGTTGTGGGTATTTGATTTAATACTTCGCAGGATGAAAGTGTTAATACCGCAAAGAAAAGTGTACATATTTTTCGCATGATCTCTAATTTGATTATTAACATACAACTATACTGCCAAAATAAAAAATAATCTGTTAATAAGACCTTAGAAGCTGTTTAAAATAATTTCCGTAGATTTTGTATGCGCCGTAAAGTTGCTGGTCAGCGACCAGCAACGGCATAATGCCGCAGTTGGTCGCCTGACCAACTGCAACTGGTGAGTGTAAATTTAATTTTTAGACAGCTCGTTAATGATCAAATAATAGTTTACCTGTTTTTTTAAATATCAGAGACAGTCTGTCCCAATTGTTTCAGGAAAGTGACCCTCTGGAAAGATGCTTCGTTCCTCAGCATGACAGAACAAACAAAGCGTTTCTAATCCATTTCCAACTTGTTTGCCTGCCCTACAACATTTACCTTTGCTGCCCGATCAGGCTAAAAAGCATTTGATATCAAAATTATGAGTACACAACATCTATCTGAACAGGAGATCATACGCAGAGAAAAACTGGAAGAATTAAAAAAGCTGGGTATTGATGCTTATCCTGCAGCATTGTATCCTGTAAATTCCAATGCCGCTTTTATTAAGGAAAATTATAAAGGTGAAGAAAACAAAACTGATTTTGCTGATGTATGTCTTGCAGGCCGTATCATGAGTGTGCGGGATATGGGCAAAGCTAATTTTGCCGTAATCCAGGATTCAACAGGCAAGATCCAGTTCTATATTAAGCAGGATGATATTTGCCCCGGAGATGATAAAGTATTGTATCAAACTGTCTGGAAAAAATTAATTGATATCGGTGATATCGTTGGAATAAAAGGGTATGTATTTACAACAAAGACCGGCGAAACTTCTGTACATGTAAAAGAATTTTCCATTCTTACAAAATCATTGCGTCCACTCCCTGTCGTTAAAGAAAAAGACGGTGAAGCTTTTGATGAGGTAACCGATCCTGAATTTCGTTACCGCCAGCGATATGCCGACCTGATCGTAAACCCTGCTGTAAAGGAAGTATTTATTAAGCGAACAAAAATGATCAATGCCATCCGCGTATTTTTAAATGAACGTGGTGCATTGGAAGTTGACACACCCGTTTTACAAAGTATTCCGGGAGGCGCAGCTGCAAGGCCCTTCACTACACATCACAATGCATTAGATGTTCCGATGTATATGCGTATTGCAAATGAATTATATTTAAAAAGGCTGATCGTTGGAGGATTTGAATGGGTATACGAGTTCAGCCGTAACTTCCGCAATGAAGGTATGGACCGAACCCACAATCCTGAATTTACCGTACTGGAATTTTATGTTGCATACAAAGATTATGAATGGATGATGGATACAACTGAACTTATGCTGGAAAAAGCTGCTATCGCTGTGAACGGAACAGCAACAATTACCATGAGTGAAAAAGAGATCAGTTTTAAAGCACCATATAAAAGGATCACCATGTTTGATGCGATCAAAGAGCATACCGGCATTGATATCAGTGAAATGGATGAGGATGCGATCAGGGATGTTTGTCATCAATTACACATACATGCAGATGCAAAATGGGGAAAAGGAAAACTGATAGATGAGATCTTTGGTAGCAAATGCGAAAGCCATTATGTACAACCAACCTTTATTACAGATTATCCGGTTGAAATGAGCCCCCTTACAAAAAAGCACCGCAGCAAACCCGGATTGGTTGAGCGTTTTGAGCTGATAGCAAATGGAAAAGAAATTGCCAATGCTTACAGTGAATTAAACGACCCGATAGAACAACGGGAGCGCTTTGAAGAACAGGTAAAACTAATGGAACGTGGCGATGATGAAGCTATGTTCATTGATCATGATTTTTTAAGAGCGTTGGAATATGGCATGCCGCCAACCAGTGGTATCGGCTTCGGTATAGACCGTATTTGTATGTTATTAACCAACCAACATAGTATTCAGGATGTATTGTTTTTTCCGATGATGAGACCCGAGAACAACCCTTAATTAATAAGCTAAATAAACACTAATTTATTTAGTATTTATTTTATTACCTTTATAAAAACAAAACGATGTCTGCCGCAACTCTTCATAAGCAACAAATAGGTTCAGGCATTTATACAATACCTGACATCTCTAGGATATTAGGATATCCTCAACCCAAAGTGAGGAGGTACGTTAAAGATTATTGGGATGACCGTCTTGGAAAAAAATTATTTAATGAGACCTATAGTTGGAAAAATGAAAGAATAAAAGCCGTAAATTTTTATGTCTTGATTGAATTATACACCTGCTTTTTATTAAGGGAAAAAGGGGCCTCAACTCAATCAATAATGAAAGCAAGGGAAAGTATGACAAGGGAATTAAACACCCCTTATCCATTTGCATCATATAAAGTTTTACTTGCCGGCAAGAAAATCTTATATGAACTGGAAGATTTGATTATCACTGCCGACGGAAGCAAACAGTTAAATATAACTGAAATAATTCGGGAATTTGCGAAGAATATAGATTTTGATAAAAATAACCTTGCTGTAAGGTTTTGGCCAAAAGGTAAAGCAAATTCAATTGTCGTTGACCCCCACCATCAGTTTGGCCAGCCTGTTATTAATGGCACCAATATTAATGCCGAAGGAATTTTTTCGATGTATGAAAGTAGTGAACCTATTGAAGTAATTGGTATTTTATATGATCTTACAGAAAAGCAGGTAAAGGATGCTATCAACTTTTACAAAAGCCATGCAGCATGATAGAAATTTATCTCGATGAAAACTTGTCGGAATAAGTTGCTGATGCACTAAATTCGCTTAACAAAGGATATTTTAAAGATATTTACGTTCATTCAACTAAAACTAAATTCGGAAAAGGAGAAGCTGACAAGATAATCATTCCATCAATTGGAAAATCAGGTGGAGTTATGATAACAAGAGATTTAAACATTCAAAGAACAAGACTACAGTCCAAACTCTGTCAACAATTTAATTTAGGTGCTTTCTTCATTAAATTACCTAAAGGAATGGATAAACATTGGGAAATAGTAAAATTATTAGTTTCATCCTGGGAAGAGATTATTAATAAAATTAGTACTGAGAAAAAGCCTTTTGCATTTGAGGTTCCTTTAAGAGGGAAATTTAAAAAGTATTAATTAACAACTACCCCATCCATCAATTTCCCTTCTCCTTTTTTCTCAAAAAAAACTATCTTGTAATTTCAAACAAAAAACAACCCGCATGTTACATTTTATTAAGAGATCACTAACTTTCATTTTAGTATTGATAAGCAGTCTTGCCACAAATGCACAGCAAAAACAACTTTCTGATGATCAGTATTTTAAAGGAATATTAAAATCGATCATTCAGGCGCTTCCTAATGTTCCCCGCTGGACAGATAACAGTCATTTTATCATGATCAGAGATGGTAAATCCTATATTGTTGATGCAAAGACAGGAGAAGAAAAAGAGTCTACTGAGGCAGACTTAAAACTAAATAAGCCTGTTATGAAAACAATACCCCATTCAAAAAAAAATGACCTGTTCATAAAAATAAATGATGTTGAAATACAGCTAACGAATGATTCTTCCAAAGAAGTAAATCCTACTATGAGTCCGGATGGCAGATTTGTTGCCTACACAAAAAACAATGACCTGTATGCTGTTGAGATCAGTACAAAAAAAGAGAACAGACTTACCAATGACGGCAGTGATGTGATTTTAAACGGATATGCCAGTTGGGTTTATACAGAAGAGATCTTAGGCCGTCGTTCGCAATACCGTTCATTCTGGTGGAGCCCTGATAGCAAGCATATTGCATTTTTCAGAACAGATGACACATCTGTGCCTGAATTCACCATAACGGATGCACCCGGACAGCATGGATATTTGGAAAAGGTGCGGTATCCTAAAGTAGGTGATAAAAACCCTGAAGTGAAAATTGGTATTGTTTTACCCAATGGCGGTAATATTGTATGGGCCGATTTTAATCAAAAAGATGATCAGTATTTTGGACAACCATATTGGAAGCCTGATGGAAGTACTTTACTGGTTCAATGGATGAACAGAAAGCAAAACAATCTGAAGATATGGGAAGTGAATACTTCAACAGGTAATAAGAATATTTTTTACAATGAAGAACAAAAGACATGGATCGACCTGGATGATGATGGCGAACGAATGAAATTCCTGGAAAATGGCAAAGGCTTTATATTAAAAAGTGATGCTACAGGCTGGAATCACCTTTATTATTATAACATGGCAGGCAAACTGATAAATGCAATAACTACTGGAAAATTTACAGTTACAGACATAAACTATGTTGATGAGAATAAGGGGATCGTATATTTTACTGCTCGTGGAAAAGAAAATACCGCCAGAAAAGATCTTTATAAAGTTAATCTTGATGGTAAAAAATTACTACGACTAACCTTTGGTGATTATAATCATGCAGTTATAAATTTATCTCCTGACGCATCTTATTTTGTAACTAC
>JANOPU010000190.1:0-6203 GCA_031422055.1 Ferruginibacter sp. | reverse complement strand
AAAATATTTTGTATTATCAAAGGTGATTTCACCTTTTTTTGTCCCGTTGATTTAGTAGGGTGTGGCGATATTATTACGCACAACTCTTAAATAGGCGCTCGTTACCTGACAGCAACAACCACAACAATTTAAGAATTCAACTGATTGTAAATATAATATATAAAAATAGGAATCTTATGGTATATAAAAACAATTGGGAAAACGAAACTTTAAAGTGGATGAACAATTGAAAAAACGAAACTTTATGACAACTCCTGGTCGTCTTTGTTTTTCAGTTTTAATTGCTGCTTACGGATAATTTTATCTAATGGACTTTCTATCTTTTTTATCGCATCAATGCTTACATGCGTATATCGAAGTGTGGTCTTTATATCATTGTGGCCAAGCAATTCCTGAATATATTTAATGTCCGTGCCATTTTCTAGTAAATGAGTAGCATAACTATGCCTTAAACTGTGAAATGAAAGCGTGGGAGGTAATCCAAGATTCTTATAAGCATGCTTAAAAACGGCCTGTGCCGACCGGCAACTGATATGTTCAGTTTTTGGCTGCCCCTCAAATATCCAGTTCAATGGCTTATATGCTTCTATATATTCTTGTAACAATTGTAAGGTAAATTGACTTAAAGTTGTCATGCGGTCCTTCTTGCCCTTCGACTTCTCAATAAAAAGTTGCATCCGGTCTGCATTAATGTCTGTAATTCTTAATTTTACAACTTCGCTTACCCTCAAACCTGCACTGTACGCTACTATCAGCAACGCCCTGTGTTTCACATTTTCTACTTGTAACAATCCTTCGATTATTTTTTCTTCACTGATCACTTTGGGTAATTTTAAATGTTTCTTCGGACGGGGTATCTCCCAAAAGAACTTTTCCCTTCTCAAAACCTGTTCGTAATAAAATTTTAACGCATTCATTCGGCTGTGAATAGTACTTTCCGATAACTTTAAAGTAACAAAACAATATTGTAAATAATTTTTCACCCTGTCTTCCTGTATACTCGATGCTTCCACATGCTTTAACTGTTTTAAAAATAATAAAAACTCATTTCTATACGTCCTGATGGTACTGGGGCTATATCCTTTTAACTGCAATTGTTGCTCCATCCTAAACCATTCATTTGCATTATTTGCATGTATATCACTGATCGGTAAAATTTTTTTCTTTCCGTTTCCATTTTTTGTAACAATTTGTTTTATTGTTGAGCCAGCTTCTCCGGGCTGCGAGAGTATCGGAGACACAGCTGTTCTTTCTACTTCTAATGTATAATTTACAAATACTTTTTGTACCTGTTGATAAATTTCTCTATTGTATGGTAAATGCCAGCAGCGGAATGTTTTTGAGTATACGGCATCTATACTTTGTGCAAGCGTATTTTCGATTGCTGCATAAGGGAAAAATAACCCAATACGAAACCTGTTTTTGTGTAGTATTTTTTTTATTGTGATCTTCTTAGAGAATATCATTTTTTCCATTTGACAAGATATTAATGGTTTTTCTTTTTAACATTGAATGATCTTTTTAAAGAACTTAAAAGTTAAATGATTCACGAAAAATTCTTAAATCAAAATTATTGACAGAAAGTAACAAATGGATGAGATAAACCTCAGGAAAAAAAAGATTTTCAACTTAAATATTAGTTGTTTTATACTCCCCAATTTTGTAAAAGACTTGGATTACTGCAATTAAGATGTTGGAAAGAAAATAAAAGGTTTATAAAATGAGGAAAGCGATTTGTTGACAGCAACGTCAAGCATTGGCGAAGTGGGGGCATTTGATGCTATGTCCACCAGGTGCTGACGCTTTTTAAAGGAACGAAATAAAATTGTGATTACAAAAGCCAATTAATAAACGGTCAAGCCGATGACTGAAGATTGGTAGCAAAATGATGCTGAAAATATGACTGTCCGCCCGCATTTTGCCAATGCTTTTGTTAGCGGCTGTGTAAGGTTATTTCTTATTTTTTAACGTCTTTAATTGTTTTATATCAAGTAAATCTTTTGGTCGTGAATTTGCTGCTTTGTCTTGAAGTAGTTCATCGAAACCAATAAATGGGATTTCCACATCTTTTAGAGTTACGACCTCTTTATTTTTATACGAATCTCTAAACTTGGCTACGGATTTAATCTTGGGTAAAAAATCCGAGGTGAAATTATCTAAGTCGAATCTGAAGTAGGATTTTAAGGGAGTAGGAGATTTTTCTTCCAGGAATTCTGACACATCTTGTTTTAATTCTGATAATGCATTTAAAAGATTAAAATAATTGTCATAAGTTGGATTGTACCAAATATCTAGATCAAATTTTTCAGCTGCTTGGCCTAATGAATTTTGTGACCATCGAAAATATCCATGAAAAGCTACAGCAGTTCCTCCAACTATTAAATAATGTACATCATTCTTGTTCAAAATATCGCAAACTCGTAGGATGCTATCAACTAATTTTTTCTCCACTAAATTTTGTTAGTTTTTTTTGCTTTTTTCCTTAACAGAGATATGAAATTCTCCACCTCCGCTACTTTACGTGTGTTTGGAGAAAGTGACTTATTTGTTTTTGCAACAGTATCCTGTTTTAAACTTCTAAAAGTGCTATGTTTTGTTAATGTTGCCATGATATAAAATTAAGTATTTTTCGGTAAAAAATAGCCAATGGTATCTAATCTAACAAAGCTTCCAAAAATAGCCGCTAACAAAAGCATTTGCGAAAGTGGGGCAAACGGAATTATATTTCCACACCTGACAGTAAGCCGCGTTTTTTTTGTGTCATTTTAGACGCCGGATAATAACTAAACCACTTGATAATTATTTGCAAAAATGCAAATTGTACATAGCTGAGGAGGGATTTTAGTATTCTTTGATCATTTGTGCATTTTTCCGGGAGACCATAACTATTAAACATTTTTTTTTAATGTTGAATAATGATATATAGTACAAGAGTGCGATCCCGAAATCATCGGGACAGGCTGCCACTGAAGAAGATATATGCACTAAAGCTTGGCCAAAAAAGAAATAAAATATGATCCTGACTATGTTCAAATTATTCATTCTGAAAGCTGGTTGGTAATATTCCCCTCTCCTATGGGAGAGGGGTTGGAGTGAGGCTTTTAAAAAAAAATCCCTCCGAAGAATCGGACGGATTTCTCTTTAACCCTTAAAACAACCAACATGAAATCAGTTGAAATAATACTTATATAATACGCAAAACCTGATAAAAAGGTTTGCTGAAAAGTGTTAATTTTTTTTGCCGTGGTCTCTGTCCCCACAGAGCACATCCTGAATTTTTACACCAAAGCCAACTCCAGCACCTGTAACATCGTTTTTACATAATGAAATTTAATCCCCTTAATGAACTGCGGATTGATCTCTTCAACATCCTTTTCATTGTGCCAACACATAATGATCTCTTTGATTCCCGATCGTTTGGCAGCCAACACTTTTTCTTTTATTCCACCAACCGGCAACACCTGCCCACGAAGCGTTATTTCGCCGGTCATGGCTAAATATGGCTTTATTCTTCGGCCGGTAAATGCACTGGCCAGGGCCGTCATCATAGTGATACCTGCACTGGGACCGTCTTTTGGTACGGCTCCTTCGGGGATATGTATGTGTGCATCTTTTTTGTTGAATTCTTTTGAGTCAATACCTGCTTTTTTTGCATTGGCCTCCAGCCAGGTAAACGCAGTGCTGGCACTTTCTTTCATCACATTGCCGAGGTTACCGGTTAGTTTTAGCTCACCTTTTCCATCACTCAACTGTGTTTCTATAAAAAGAATATCTCCACCTACATATGTCCAGGCAAGACCTACAGCAACCCCCGGCATATTGGCCATCTTGTACAATTCATTGCTATACCTCGGACGACCCAGGATCTTTTCTATGTCATTTACGGTGATCGTAGCTTTCAGTTTTCCTTTCATCACCAGCTCTTTGGCCTGGTAACGCATAACACTGGCAAGCTGGCGATCCAGTTCACGCACACCACTTTCCCGGGTATAATCAGTAATGATCTTTTCAAGCACAGTATCACTTAACTTAAATGATGGCGGGTTACCAGCCGAGCCAATCGTTAAGCCATGCATTTCTTTTTGCTTTGGCAACAGGTGACGTTTTGCGATTTCTATTTTTTCTTCAATGGCATAACCGCTGAGGTCAATGATCTCGAGCCTGTCACGTAAAGCTGGTTGAATACTCGCCAGGCTGTTTGCAGTAGCAATGAACAAAACCTTACTCAGGTCATATTCCAGTTCCAGATAATTATCATAAAAGCTATTGTTTTGTTCCGGATCCAACACTTCCAATAATGCTGATGAAGGATCGCCGCGGTTATCAGCACCTACTTTATCAATTTCATCCAGTATCATGACCGGGTTACTTGATTTTACCTTGCGTATAGACTGAATGATCCTTCCCGGCATAGCGCCGATATATGTCTTACGGTGGCCACGTATCTCGCTTTCATCATGTAAACCACCCAAACTTACCCTCACATATTTCCTGCTGATAGCAGATGCAATGCTTTTACCCAAACTTGTTTTACCAATTCCCGGAGGGCCTATGAAACATAAAATAGGACTTTTCATATCGCCTTTCAGTTTCAACACAGCCAGGTATTCGAGAATACGTTCTTTTATTTTATTCATGCCATAATGATCATGATCCAATATTTTTTTTGCTTTTTTCAGGTCGTAAGAATCTGCGGTGTACGATTCCCAGGGCAGGTCCAGCATCAGATCGAGGTGATTGTACACAACAGAATAATCCGGAGTTGACGGATGCATACGTTCTAATTTCTCAACACCTTTGGTGAACATATCTTTTGCAGCCGCAGGCCATTTTTTTGTTTCAGCCTTTTTCTGCATTTCCTTCACTTCTGCCACATTATCGCCACCCAATTCATCTTTGATGGCTTTCATCTGCTGTTGCAAAAAGTACTCACGCTGTTGTTTATCCAGTTCTGCACGTGTTTTTGTAGTAACCTTGTTTTTAAGTTCAGCATATTGCAGTTCGGTATGCATCAGGTTCATCAGTAATTCAGCACGGGCTTTAAGGTTACTGATCTCCAGCAGTTTTTGTTTTTGTTTCAGGTCGCTGTGCAGGTTGCTGCTAACAAAATGAATAAGGAAAGAGGGATTCTCTATATTTTTTAAAATGATGGCAGCTTCGCTGGGCAAGTTGGGAGAGAGGCCAACGATCTGCCCCGCCAGGTCTTTGATACTGCTTATCATGGCTTTAAAATCCGGGTCATCAGAGTTGTTCTCATTGTCCAGGATCTTGATGGTAGCTTTGAAATAAGGATCTTCAGATATGATCTCCTCGATCTTAAAACGCTTACGCCCCTGAATAATGATCGTTGTTCCTCCATCCGGCATTTTAATAAGCTTCACAATTTTAGCAACAGTACCAATATCTTCCAGGTCGCTGACAGTAGGTTCTTCTATGTTGCTGTCTTTTTGCGCCACAACACCTACCAATTTGTCAGCCTTATAAGCATCGGTTACTGCTTTGATGCTTTTATCACGACCAACAGTAATCGGTATAACAACCCCGGGAAAAAGGACAGTATTTCTGAGAGGTAAAATGGGTAAAGTATCTGGTATCGGTTGCCCGTCGGCGTTTTCATCTTCTTCTTCATTTAAAGGGATGATGGGCATGAATTCCATTTCATCTTCAGCATTATTCATATAAAAGTTGTTATCCATAGATTTAAGTTAGTTAGTCAGTTTGACAAAAATAGTTAGTTAAAAGCGTATTTTTTTAGTGGATGTTATATTTGACAAGTATAATGCCAGATATACTGGATGCTGGATATTGGATTCTGGTAAGTTCTTTAAAATTAAAATCACTAATTTGAAAATAGACTTTTAACATGAGTTCGGGATAAGAAACAAAGAGAAATTTGGTTTCTATCAATTGGAATGTTATGAATTTAAGAGTAAAGAACTAATGCTGAAGTTACAGGAGTACAAAAGATGATAAAAGCTATATGGCAGGAACGGGCTGTAATCCCCGCCCGTACCGACCGGTACGTTCGGGCGGGGTTCCTGCCTTGACTTTTTTGCTACTTTTTTTGTCAAGTTTACAGTAGTAAAATCTCCAAACCTGGTAAAGTAACAACAGTATTCACGAACCCATCGCTTCCTATTCAGCAAAGAGTTTTGAAGCTTGGGCCTCAGAAAAAAATGCGTTAAGAACTTTCCGGAATGGAG
>JANOPU010000189.1:0-13568 GCA_031422055.1 Ferruginibacter sp. | reverse complement strand
ACTCTTGGACTACATCATCTATGGACTACTGTTAGTTTCCCGAATGGCTGCTTCGACAGCAGTGGTGTTTTTGATGTATTTGTAAAAAACTGCTGCAATTGTGCCGGAAGCAGTTGGGCATTTAAACAATATAGTGTTGATACCGGTGCCACATATCAAAACCTGCCTTGTGGAAACCAGGGGGAAATAGTCATTGGATGTAATACCCTGATTGTTAATGCAGCCTATAATTGTTCTCCTCTTGGTTGCGCAAGTACGGTGACAGGCGTGGTGCTGGACAACCTGGGTAATGTCATTCAAACCATAACCTCATTCCCCTGGACTTATACGCCAACACCCGGCACCAGTGGGAATTTTGTTTTAAAGCTATTCGGTTGGTGCGATGGTGTTAAATGTGACAGTTGTATTACACAGGTTTACTGGAACTGCCCGTTGCCGGAACCGCCATGCGCCTGCGATACTGCTTTTCGTTTTACCGGTCTGCCAACGATCGTACTTCCACATATCGATAATGGGTTTTCAAACGTCGGAACTCCAGTGACCATGAATTGCGGGGCCACTTATCCCAATAATTTATTCTGCCAAGTCAACTACCAGTTCTATATCAATTACCAGCATCCATGGCCAAGCGGCAATTGTCCAACCATGGTCGTGGGTGAAGTGCTTGACAGCCTCGGAAATGTGATATATACCCAAACCAATGTCACGCAGGCCAACCCGATGAATTATATATTCCCGGCTGCCGGATTCTATTGCGTAAAATTCAAGTTGATGGTTGGCACAACGGTCTGCGATAGCTGTACCATTTGCTTTAACGTGGTCTGCAATGTGCCTTGTAACTGCAACCCGGATTTCCGCTTCACGGGCAGCCCGGTGATCAATGCAAACATAGCAGGTGGAACTGTCAGTATTCCTTCATCGGAATGCCAAACCAGCCTGGCAACACCCTTCGCATGTAATACTGCTTATAGTTTCTATATCCCTTACCTGAACCCATGGCCAAATGGAAATTGCCAGTTCATGGTGGTAGGTGAAGTGTTGATAGGAAATGTTGTTATCTATACCCAAAACAATATTTCCCAGGCCAATCCTTTGACTTACACATTTACGAGTGGGGGCATTTATTGTGTAAGATTCAAGTTAGTGGTTAACGGAATTGTCTGCGACACCTGTACCATTTGCTTTATCGTAAACTGCGATCCGCCTTGTATCTGCAATCCCAATTTTCATTTTACGGGTAACCCGGTGATCATTACAAACTATCCAAATGCAACCATCGATTACCCGCCACCACCGGTAAATTGCAATACAACCCTGGAAGAGCCTTTGCTTTGTAATGTTAATTATGGCTTCTATTATAATTTCACCAACCCGTGGCCAAATGGTAATTGCCAGGTGATGGTTTTGGGTGAAGTCCTGTTGAATGGAAATGTTGTCTATAGCCAGACCAATGTCACCCAGGCCACACCGTTAACCTATACATTCCCGGGTGCAGGAAACTATTGTGTAAGATTCAAGTTGATGGTTAATGGTATTGTCTGCGATGTTTGTACCGTTTGCTTTACTGTGAACTGCCATATTCCGTGTAACTGTAACGAGAATTTCAATTTTACGGACAACCCGGTGATCGTCGGTTTCCCGCAACAAATAAATTGCAACACCAGCATTGCAACACCGTTAAGCTGTAATACGCCGTATAGTTTTTATATTCCATACCAAAGTCCATGGCCGGCTGGAACCTGCCAGGCAATGGTTGTGGGCGAAGTGCTGTTAAATGGAAATACAGTTGTCTATACCCAGAACAATGTTTCACAGGCCAACCCCCTCAATTATACATTTACGGGTGGAGGTGTCTATTGTGTAAGATTCAAGTTAGTAGTTAACGGGGCTGTCTGCGACGTCTGTATGTTCTGCTTCAGCGTGAACTGTGACCTGCCATGTAACTGCAACCAAGGGTTCCATTTCGAGGGCAACCCGGTGATCAAATCAAACGTTCCCCACGGAATCATCGATTATCCGCCACCGCCGATATATTGCAGTACTACCCTGGAATCGCCATTGACCTGTAACATCAGCTATAGCTTCTGGTACAATTTCACGAATCCATGGCCGGTCGGTAATTGCGAAGTGATGGTAGTGGCTGAAGTCTTGTTGAATGGAAATGTTGTTTATACCCAGAATAACGTTACACAGGCAACCCCATTGACCTATACATTCCCGGGTGCAGGAAACTATTGTGTAAGATTCAAATTGATGGTGAACGGTATTGTTTGTGATATCTGTACCGTTTGCTTTGTCGTGCGATGCGAAACACCATGTGTCTGCAACCCGCAGGTCCATTTCGAGGGCAGCCCAGTGATCAAGGCAAACCTGCGATACGGTCACTTTTTCAACTATCCGCCGCCGATCAATTGCAATACCAGCTTGGCAACGCCATTAATGTGTAATACCAACTATAGCTTCTGGTACAATTTCACAAACCCGTACCCGCCGGGGGCTGGATGTGTTGTAAAGGACAGTGCAGTTATCATGCGGGTGGGCAATCCTTTCCCATTGGCAATAAACCCGAACACAAGTTCGGGCAACCCACTCAACTATACATTTACCCAGTCGGGCACTTATTGTGTAAAATACTATTTGGTCGTCAACGGCCAGATATGTGATGTGTGCATCGTTTGCTTTACTGTTAACTGCCCGGTTGCCTGCTGCATTACAATAAATACGAAGTTGTTCCTCCAGGGTTATTATGTAGCAGGAACAGGCCAGGCCATGCAGCCGGTATTGAACAATGAGGCAGTGCCTAATACATTGCCTACAGAAGTAGATATCATCCTTGTTGAACTCCATGACCCGCAGACCTATCAATTGGTTGATGCGCAGTGGGCAATATTGAATACTGATGGAACTGCTACTGTACCATTCACACAGTCTGCAGGAGATTACTATATCGCGATCAAACACAGGAATACGGTGCAGACATGGAGTGCTAACCCTGTTGCCTGTTCAAACAACACTGTTTACGATTTCACTACAAATTCTGACAAGGCATATGGTGATAATCAGGTGCAGGTTGAACCTGGAGTTTGGGCTTTCTTTACAGGTGATCTGAATCAGGATGATTTCATAGACGGAAATGATTTCCCTGCATATGATACAGACAGTTTTAATGGTGTGGCACAACAGTATGTTGCAACTGATATGAATGGAGATGGATTTGTTGATGGGAATGACTTCCCGGTTTTTGATAACAATAGTTTTAACGGTGTAACATCAGTACGCCCATAATATTAGAACTTATTATTTTTTAAAGAAAGGGAGTCGTAATGGCTCCCTTTTAAAATTCAAAATTCCTTCATTACAAGATGATGATATTTTTTAAAAGAAAGTTATACCGATTGGACAAACAATATAGTCCAATATTGGCTTCGCCTCATTGTACCATTTGTTTGATACCCTACCGTAGTACCGGCACAGGTCGGCATAAACCACTGTAAGATTTTTAAATTATTGGCATAATTTAAAAATCACATTGGTATTATCGGCAATTACAGGACCTAAACCAAATAAAGCCATGGATGATTTTATCAATTCCTTTTCAGAAAATAGAACAGGATGTTAATATCTGTCATAGCGACCTCTTCTTCTAATCTTAAAGTTGACTTCACTTTTAATAATTTCCAACAAAACTACCTTGGGCTAAATGGTTGGAAGTAAACATAAGTAAATAAATGCTGTGAAGAAACTGGTTTGTATACATTATATTTAGTCGCTTTTTGATCTGAGTAAACAAATACAGACAAAATTTAATTTTATAGAATAATAATAAACCGAATGAAAGCAATTGTTTATACAAAATATGGGCCACCCGAAGTAGTAAAAATTACTGAGGTTGAAAAGCCTGTTGCTAAAAACAACGAGGTATTGATAAAAATTCATGCCGCCACAGTAAACCGAACCGACTGTGGATTTAGAAGTGCCAATTATTTCATAGTTCGTTTTTTTGCCGGGCTAATCTATCCTAAAAACAAAATCCTGGGAAACGAGTTTGCCGGCGAAATTGAAGCCATTGGCAAAAACGTGCAAACTTTAAAACCCGGTGATAAAGTGTTTGGTTATGATGACAAAAAATTTGGTACTCATGCTGAATATAAAGTGATGGCTGCAGATGAATCTTTAACAACCATGCCAGTCAATATGAGTTATGAGGAAGCCGCTCCAATAACTGAAGGTGGGCACTATGCACTTTGTAATATCAGGGCCGCAAAAATTAAAGGCGGGCAAAATATTTTAATCAATGGTGCCACAGGTGCAATCGGCTCGGCTGCCGTGCAACTTGTGAAACATTTCGGTGCAACCGTAACTGCAGTTTGTGATACTAAATATATTACTCTTGTAAAATCATTGGGTGCTGATGTAGTCATTGATTATACAAAAGAAGATTTCACCCAATTGAATCAGACATTTGATGTGATATTTGATGCTGTTGGTAAAAGCTCCTTTGGAAAATGTAAACCAATTTTAAAAAGGAAGGGGATTTATATGTCAACCGAATTGGGTTATATGTCGCAAAACCCTTTCTTAGCGATCATCACAGCATTATTTGGCAGCAAAAAAGTTTTATTCCCCATTCCAACAATCAGTAAAGACGATGTTGTCTTTTTAAAAAAACTGGTAGAAACCGGCGAATACAAACCAGTGATCGACCGCCGCTACCCTTTAGCACAGATCGTAGATGCTTACAGATATGTAGAAACGGGGGAAAAAATCGGAAATGTAATTATAACACTTCAATAAAAAGGATGATTAAAAAAATACCATTCAGAGCAGCCATCAATTTATCAATTATTATCCTTGTATTAATTATTGCATTTCATATATTGGTTGTTTTACAAATAATCCCATATACCATTGTTTGGGGAGGAAGGCTTAAAAGTGTAACAGAAATGCTTCGTTTTGAAATGGCTTCTATCATTTTGAATGCGTTGCTGATTGTAATTATAACAATAAAAAGCAAATATTTGAAAATTAACATACCTTCTCTAATAATTAATGTAGTGCTGTGGATTTTTGTTGGTCTATTCAGTTTAAATAGCATTGGCAACCTGTTTGCAAAAATGACCTTTGAAACAGTTGTATTTACACCAGTAACATTTATCCTGGCAATATTATGTACAAGAATAGCGCTGGAACGAGATGACGTGAAAGTTTAAAAAAGTTATCGCCATAAATCAAACAAGAGCATATTTTGAAAAGCTTCTTCCCTTTACTGATATAGACTGGGGAAATTTTTCAGCAACATTTTATCTGTGGAGTTTCCTCAAAACACTTTGTTTCCTTATTGAGATAATACCTCAGGCACTCAGCAGAATTCAAAAGCGGATTTCTTAACCCGGGTTCATTGTTTCAATTAATAAATTGGCTCAGCTTTGCAGCAAATAAAAATAAAATGAAAGCATAGAAAGCTTTAACCGTTTTTCGCAAAACTGATACCAGAGAACAGTTGAATATTTTCTTTTAGTTAGCGAAATATCAACAAACACAATGATCCTTTTAGTAACCCTATTACGAATTCTTTTCTTGTGTATCCGGTGTGGAAAATGCTGCACCTATACTTTGTACCAGGCTTGATATAGGCCCTTCCATTTTATTGGTCCGGTCGTCAAGCGTTTCATCATCCAGTATTCCTCCCATATTGAGTTCGGCCGGTAAATATAAAAGGATATTATTTCTTTCATTACTAAAAAACATCCTTACATCCTTAAAATCAGCTTCGGGAGGCAAATGCTGTTTTACTACAGCCACAACCTCATCGGCTATCCTGTTCATTAAAATAAACGGGTCGTCGTTTAAATCACGGGTATAAGCTGCAATGGATGCAACAGCAGTTTGGGATTGTTCTCCAAAAATTTGATTCACCCATTCATTGGTATACTTGTTTTGTAAAAAGGAGGTAGCCCCTTCATCCAACTGAATATATTTATAAAATGCAGTTAATATAGATGGTATGGCTGCTTGTCCGAAACTATGTTCATCCGGCGAACCTTTTTCAATTATTACAACTTGTGTATTCGGATCAATTTTTTTTAATGGGGCATAACCCAGATTTTGTTGTACTGCCTCTGTAAGATGTATCGACATGTTAAATGATTTTTTAGTTAAAAATGGTTGATTACTTATCGTAAATAATGCAATCCATCAGAAGTCTTTGCTTCCCGATGGTATTATTTAATATTTAAGTCTTTGTTTAATGGTTTTTTAATTATTCCTGCAACAATTTTTTCTGAAACAGTCTTTGGATTTATGTGTATTCTCTCAGAAGGCGCATGCGGAAAACTCGGAAAATCCTGGTCTATATGTTCATCCAGGTTTTGTTGTACTTCCTCATCATATTTAATCGGCTTTGCTTTAGGTGTCATTTTTTCGTTGTTTAAATATTTTTCTGAAAATAGTTGCCAAAATGAAGCTGCCATTTTACAATTAAGAACTTAGGTAATGTTGACCGCAGCCATAAATATTAATTCATATGTTGATCGTAATAATTCCGGCAGAGAAACTGTTGTACCAAAATACTTGTTACATTTGATTGTACCTGTTTTAGAGTAGTTTCACTGCATTCTGCTATTGCTCTTTTATTTTAATTCACCTGCTCCTTCCATTTGGCCTGCATTTCTGGATTACAATGTGTTGCTATCTGCAACATGCCGATTTTGTTCATTGCATCCAGTTCAGCTTCCATTTCAAGTAGTTCATCATATTCCTTTTTTAGGGTTATGTTGCAATTCCTCATAGATAATAAAGCCCTGAGCCCAAGGTTATGCCGGTGGTTTTCGTTCTTTACTGTTGCGATTTCTTCACCTTCCTGTTTAGGACTCATTTGCTTCATTATTATTTCCATATAATTTTTTTTAAATGGTACAGCTACCTGATCGAATTGTAAAGGTTGGTTAATTAGTGATAATAAATGTTACATAATCTTGTAAATAAGTTGCAAATTTTCTTGATTTATGTGGCCCTATAGCCATTGTTTAGATCTTTAGGAATCTCATTTCGCAACACTTAAAAACAAAACTTAGCCTACAAGAATCTTTGCATAGTGCTATGGAGATTAAGGTCATCTGTTAATCCGAAACCAAATGATTGGCAATAAAATGTTGCTGAGAATATAGCTGTCAGCTTTGCTTGCAGCAATGCTTTATAAAGTGCAGAAGAATTATGGGATATACAAAATAAATTACAATAGAAGGCTATATCAATTAAACACCCTTTGTGATGATATAAAAAGATTTTCCATTTACTTGTAAGATTTTTATTGCCCTTTTAATTTTTTTAAATTGTTTGTAATAAAGGGTATGGCAAGTAATGAGTGAATTTATTGTAAATTTAAAAAAATATTTAGAAAATGAATTTTATAAAAGTTTGCACAATAGATGAGTTGCCCGACAATTCACAAAAAGTGGTAAACCATGGTAAAAAGAAAATAGCACTTTTTCACTTCAATAAAAAAATAACTGCTATTGCTAATGCCTGCTTACACAAAGCTGGTCCGTTAGGCCTGGGTACAGTAAGTGCAAAGTATGATGGTTTGTATGTAACCTGTCCCTGGCACGGATGGGAATATAATATCGCAACAGGCAGTGCACCTCCGGGCTTCCCGGATCAACAGGCATTATACGAAGTAAAGGCAGAAGGTGAATATATCCTGGTAAGCGAAGAACCTATTGTGAAGGCTCATAGAGAACATAAAAACAATCCATTGCTGAAAGACCTGATAAAACTAAAATACCAAACTTCTGAAAACAGTTTAAATATTCTCGGCATTAGCACCACCAACTTATCACCTGATTTACCCCGATTTTCAACTTCAGAAGATGCGTTGGAAAAATCTTTGACATATGCACAAGAAAAATATGGCGCTGCTACAAAAATGGTAAAACTCAGGGAACTGGAGTTTCGCAATTGCGAGGGATACTATTCGCAACATAGCCATGCCTGTACATGGCCCTGCAGCATTACCGAAATGGATCCGAAAGATGGCATGACAGAAGTATATGAAAGTATGATCCTTTGGGCTGATATTGTTATCGTATCTACACCTATACGTTGGGGAAATGCATCTGCATTGTATTACAAAATGGCAGAGCGGTTAAATTGTGTGCAAAATCAAATTACCATCAGCAATAAAATATTAGTAAAAAATAAACTGGCCTCTTTTATCATAACCGGCGGGCAGGATAATATACAGCAGGTTGCAGGGCAGATGATGTGTTTTTTTACCGATCTTGGTTTTACTTTTCCCCCTTTTAGTTTTTTAGGCTGGAGCCGTGGCTGGACAGCCGAAGACATGGACAAAAATGTGATGCAATTTAAAAAGAGTGAATACATAAAACGCACCTCCATGGAAATAGTTGATAATTGTGTAGAAATGTTGAAGCAAATAAAAACTGTAAACAGCGATAATATTCAAGCTCCTATTCCTAGAAGAAGTGATTCGCTTAGTGCCGGAATAGAGAATATCGATATGAATATATAGTAGTTCAATTATTCAATCTTAGCTACATTGAGTTTCATTATGCTTTTTTTTGTGATAAATGCAAACTAGTAGACGAACCTTTGAAAGTTAACAGGGAGTCAGTAGTATGAATAGTCCTAAAAAAGCCCTTTTTGTAACTTGTATTTAAATTATTGAGCTATGTCAACTATTGAATTAAAAGAACGACTTATTGATAAGATTCAAACGACTGAAAATCAAGATTTACTTGAAGAAGCATTTAGACTTTTAGAATTAGAAAGTGACGATATTGATATATATAAGCTAACTGCTGATCAACAAAAATCAATTAAGGAAGCCCAGGAGCAAATACGAAATGGACAATTTTTAACAGACGATCAAGCAAACAAAGACATAGACGAATGGTTAAGCAAATAATTTGGTCTCCTAAAGCTCTAGCTTCATGCTGAGCAATAATTTTTATTAAAGGATGGTTGAAGAAATGCATAAACTGGTAGTGATCTATTCCAAGGTACAAATTATTTGAATTTTTGAATGGATGATTTTACTATGTCCGTCCGCTGTTTTGCTATGAATTTGGACAGGCGGACAATTCTAATTTTTTCGGATCGCTTTACTTAAAATGCTTTGTTGGCTGCCGTTAATTGTAAATAATAGTCCATTTAATAAACATCTTAATGTGTTATGGTTAGATTGACTCCTGGTTGAATAAAAATATGTGCAGAAGAATTAACAGTTAATTTTCGGATACTGGTGCTGACACTTATATATATATTACCAGCAAATATTATTACATCTGTATTTGCATCAGGGACTACACCACAACTCCAGTTTAATGGATTTTCCCATGCGCTACTTACCGAACCGTTCCAAGTATTTTCAAATGCGATTGAAAAGACATTACTATTAACATTACCTGATATGCAACGGTACCTGTAACCATAAAATGAAGACGGGATATTAGTCAGTTGTAAAGTACTTGAATTGGTGCCTGAATAATTTCCACCATCTGAAATAGAAATATATCCAGTTCCGGTATTGATTTGCCATTGATAACTGCCACCAGATAATCCAGAAGATAATGATATGCTGCCACCTGGACATAATTTAACTGCTGCCATTGACTGGATTACAATCATTGTTTTTGTATACCCGGGTAAAGCATTGCCGTAATGAATTGTTATAATGGCCTGTCTAATATTGTTTGTGGTATTGGAATTTTTGGCTTTCGCTATAACTGTCTGACCAGTTATTCCGTTCAAAACATTAAACTGTAGCCATAAACTTGGATAACTCTGAAAATACCATTTCAGATTACTATTTATAAAAAATGATGCTGTATCGTCAACATTACCATTGATAAACAATGTATCCGGAATAAAAAAGAAACCACCGAAGGATTGAATGATGCTGACGGGAATACTCGGTATATTGTTACCCGCCGAAACAAGCAAGTTACTCGACCGGCCGTTTATAAGGTCATTGTTTTTATAAGCCGTAATCGGAACGTTAGAATTGCCGGATCCATGCAAACTATTTATATTAACCCAGTCTGCCACGTTATAAATATTCCAATTACTTCCTGATTGTATCGAAAGATTAAATGTGGAATCATGCCAGCCTTCTAGATTTACTGAATCCGGTGTAACCTTTAGATGACTAGGATAAGCAGTTCCGAATTCATAACATCCCATATCGATTCTGTTATTTAAAAACCGTGTACTTCCACTTATGTCATAAACGGGTAGATTTAATAAACTTGTATCAGGGTTTCCAGTATTAATACAAGGAGAAGAATTTGCCAGATGAAAATCATAAGAAGTTGTATCAGTAAAAACCGGGATTCCTGTAATATTTCCAACCATCCAGATACTGTCAACAGGTGTTAAATTAATTATTTCAATGCTATCTATACCTCCATTTACATCGCAATATTTAAAACGCGGATATGCATTGATTGGACCTTGTTTTAAAACTATTGACTTTCCTGATACAGAATTATTGTTGGATATAATATTATTTACTATCTGCATATCCACGCCTTCAAAATAAAAAGCTCCTGCAATATTAGCAGAAGTATTATTGGCGATCGTATTATTGATAAAAAGGCCCTCACCATAGCTGTCGAATAATCCTCCTCCTATACTTAACGAATGATTATTCACTATGAGATTATTGATAATATTGGTATTAGTATTTTCCACTGATATACCACCTCCTTTCGATGCGATGTTATTTGATATTATATTATTCTGGATTGTTATTTGATAATTACTATTAAGTTCAACTCCGCCTCCATTTTGTGCAGCATAATTATTTTCGATTAGATTGTTTGAAATAGTAGGTGAACTGTATGATGCAACATAAATACCACCACCTTTTTGTGAAGAAGAAGGACCCGCAGCTTTATTAAAAATAATCCTATTATTCCTAATGATTGGTTGCCCTTGATCAACATAAATTCCTGCACCCTGACATGCAACATTATTAACAACAATATTACTTTCTATTGTTGGGTTACTATACTCAATATAAATGCCCGCACCTGAATACCCTTGATTTCCTGTAATAATACAATTACGGAAAACAGGAGAGCCTGCATATCGGAAATAAACTGCGCCATCCTTTCCGGAAGTAATGCTCCATGCTTTTGTAATCGTAAATCCGTCTATTGCTGTAGTGGAATTAAGAATTGTTCCCGATATAACCAAAACCCTATGCGTATTATCAGTACTGTCACCAACAGTACCAATATCTCCACTGAGAATTGTAATATTATTCATAAAATCTCGCTGGTTAACACTAGTTTCCACACCAGTGAAACCACCAAGTAATTGAATAGGCTTATTTATTAAAAATGCCTTGTATGTTGTATAATCCGTTATGTATTTCGAAGGTTTATATGTGCCCTTGCAAACCCATATTTCCCCACTCATTGTAAGACTAAGCGCAGAATCTAAATTAGTATAAGCGTTTTGCCAAGAACTGCCATTATTAGAACCTATTGCATCAGCTTTTACATATACTTGTGCATGAAGCGAAAAAGCAGCAAGCATAGAGAAAATAAATATAAGGTATAATCTACTCATGATTAAAATTCTAGATGCAAATTAGCATAATTATTAGTTATAGATCAATACCAGCATTTGCATATCAAAATACATTTTCAATTAATTTTAATCGTTCCATCTGGCGATCAGATTCATTAAGAGCATAATGTTTAATTGTGATAGCAGCAGTTGTGTGACTCGCCATAGCTGCTGCATCATCAATACCTAAAATAGCTGCAGTCTCATCAAGATTAAGATGCTTCAAAGAATAAAAATCTTCTTCTATGCCAAGTTTCTTTTTTACATGCCTGTTCCATCTTTTAGTAATCTGGTAAGATTGTATTTGAACATTTCCTGACATTAAATTTTTTGAAAAAACAAAGTCGTCAGTATTGCAATTTTCTAATGCCGCTTTCCAAAACCATACAGCAACATTTTTAATAGGCTTTTTAACCTCTTTATAATAGGCCCCCTTTTTAACGGTTACAATAAAAAATTGTTTTTCTAAACTCACATCCCTTCCTTTTACCAACATCAATTCAGTTATTCTTGCTCCTGAATGAAAGAATATCTGCATAAATACCCAAAACCTATATTCATTTGCGAATAAATATTCACTGATAATTTTCCTGCTTTCAGATGTTGGCAGTTTTTTCAACCTCTGGACCGTTTTCCTTTTCGATATGTCTTTTAATGGGTTGCTTTCCACTACCTCTAGTTCTATTAATTCTTTGTACAGAATCATTAAATAGCTTCTGATTTTATTGTAACGGTGGGCACTTTCTCCCTCTGATATGTCAATATGCAGGAGTAACTGCTTAAAATGCTTACGACTTAATGAACTTATTGGCATCGTATAATAACCTAGTTGCATTGAAGCTTTTGACACAAAGTTTAATACGCTTCTAAGATCTCTTTTGGTTGAAGGAGAACAGGAGATTCTTTTCTCAACATTGGTAAGGGCTACTATAAATGGTGTATAAGGTTCAATATCAGATAGAAGACATATAGGCTCAATGATATTTCCAGTTATTGGATTATAAGATTGATCTTTCAGTTTACCCAACTCAAAATCAATGATCCTTTTAGTTTCATCCTTTCGTTGCTGTAGGTCTTTAAAATCATTCATTCCCCTGATCTGCACAAGTTTTCCCTTTTTGAATTTCGGGTTATCTCTGTAGGCAGGATCATAGAACCGGTAAAAAATATACCAATCTTTTTTTGTTGAAGCCCTAGGACTTAGCCAGTTTTTTGGGTGAACAGAAAGTTCTGAACAATAGCAAGAAAAGGAGAGTAAAATCATGTCGTTTTGTTGAAAGTGTTAGAGAAAGTGTTAGAGGTTCAACCAAAACAACCAAGTATTATAAAAAAGAAATAAGCCCAAATCCTTAATAAATAAAGATTTGAGCTTTGTATCGGGGAGCAGACTTGAACTGCCGACCTTCGGGTTATGAATCCGATGCTCTAACCAGCTGAGCTACCCCGACATTTAAATCCGATTCCCGATATCATCGGGATACCCCGACATTTGAACCCGATTCATGAATCATCATGATACCCCAATAAAAGGGCTGCAAAAGTAAAGAAATCCAGTAAGATGAAAAAATGAATCTGAAAGTGCCCAGTTTAGATATTTTTAAGTCTTAATTCTTGGTTTCCATGGTATTTCAGCAACCTGCATCAGATGTCCTGTATACCTGGATAATACAAATAGATAATCGCTCAGGCGATTCAGGTATTTAATTACCAGTGGATCAACATACAGGCTTTCTTCCTGTAAATGGACACAAATTCTTTCAGCACGACGGCAAATACAACGGGCAATATGTATCGTTGAAACAGCTATATGACCTCCGGGGAGAATAAATGATTTCATTTCAGGCAATGCTTCATTCATTTTATCAATCTCATTTTCCAATAACAAAATATCTGATTCTTTGAGATCTGGAATTTTCATCAAAGGTTCTTTTTCCGGGTCACAAGCCAGTGAAGATCCGATGGTAAATAAT